>NYVP01000025.1 GCA_002684575.1 Verrucomicrobiales bacterium | reverse complement strand
TCATTGAGATGTATAAGGAAGGAAACCTTAAGGCTGCACAAGAACATCAGGCCAAGGCAGCAGAACTGATCCGTATTATCACAGGACCAACTGGAATGACTGGATTGAAAATTGCGATGCGCCTTGCCGGCTTCGAATGTGGACCTCACAGGTTACCTCTTAAGACGCCTTCGCCTGGCATCGTTGAGGAAATGCGTAATCGATTAGAAGCCGCAGGTTTTTTCAACTGGACCTCACCTTCCAATGAAGAAATAAAATAAACTTCAAACGACGCCTTGATTAGTTACCTCACTATCTTTAGCGCCTGTGCACCAGTTTTTATTATTATCGCTGCGGGTTACGCTTGCCGTCGGCTCCATTTAGTTAATAAAGAATCAGATAAGTCGCTCGTTAAGTTGACTTTAAATATCTTATTTCCTGCCTTCATCATAGATCACATACTTGGTAACGAAAAACTATCTAGCGTTTCAGAGATAGGACTAGCCTCAAGTACCGGATTCATTTCATTAATCTTGGGAATCAGCCTTTGTTATTTTATTTCAGGAATTTTGAAAACAGAAGGTGAGCAAAGAAGGGCCTTTGCAGTAACCACAGGTCTTCAAAATTATGGATTCATCCCTATCCCTATCGTTCTCGCTCTATACCCAGACGCCAACGTCATTGTTGGTGTACTTTTAATGCATTCNGTNGGCGTCGANTTAGCACTCTGGACTGCTGGAGTAATGATTCTAAGCGGGNAACGAACTAGCATANGGAGGAGGCTCCTCAATGTTCCTCTCATAACNACGGTAATCTGTTTAATAATAAATTTTCTAGGCCTAGGNATTGAAGTGCATNCAAAGGTTGAAGGCACTTGTAACATGCTTGGAAACTGTGCAGTTCCACTAAGTCTTCTCNTAATTGGAGCGACNATTNATGATTTGATNAACGACTCTAAGGAAAAAATNTTTAATNAACAAAGGTCAGCAGAAGCAATATTAGCTGTCATCATGCGAATGCTATTTTTACCTATNGTCCTATTANTTTATGCNAAATTCNCACAAATCTCTCCAGAATTAAAAAAGGTTCTGGTCATTCAAGCGGCGATGCCCGCAGCAGTATTTCCAATTATTCTTACTAAAGAGTATGGCGGCGATACAAATACATCAGTCAGAATTGTAATTGTTACTACCCTGCTTTCAGTAATCACTATTCCCCCAGCTATTGTATTTGGACTATGGTTTGTGGGTATTAGCAGTTAATAATAAATACATAAAACTTTATCTGATTCTATTTTAGAAAACATGTATCGAAATCTGTTTTTGCATTTCTCTTTCACCATGATGATCGCTATTCTATAAATAATCTCATGATTCGTTTACTCATTATTCTTTTTGTTTTTGCAGTTGCTAATGATTCAAAAGCGAATTCCTCACGACCAAACATCATTCTAATAATGTGTGACGATCTAGGCTGGGGGGACGTTGGTTTCAACGGAAACAAAATAATCAAGACTCCGAACCTAGACTCAATGGCTAATTCGGGTATTAAATTTGATCGATTTTATGCAGCTGCTCCGGTCTGTTCTCCAACTCGAGGAAGTGTGCTAACTGGCAGACATCCTTTCCGTTACGGCATTTACTATGCAAACACCGGTCACATGAAGGAAAAGGAGTTAACCCTTGCCGAAATTATGAAAACCAAAGGCTACAGGACAGGGCATTTTGGAAAATGGCACCTTGGAACATTGACCACAAAAATAAAAGATGCTAATCGCGGAGGACCAAAAGGAGCCAAGCATTACTCACCTCCACAACATAATGGCTTTGATATCTGTTTCTCTACCGAATCAAAGGTGCCGACTTGGGACCCTATGATTGTTCCAAAAAAATTCAGTAATGGAGCCAGCAGAAGAAAGTGGTGGAATCCTGTCACAGACACCAAAAACACAGAGCATTATGGCACTCACTACTGGGATCAAAACGGCAAGGTAATCACAGCGAATTTAACAGGAAGTAATTCCAGAGTCATCATGGATAGAGCCATTCCTTTTATGAAGGATTCTTTAAAATCCAAGTCCCCTTTCTTCTCAGTCATCTGGTTCCATACGCCTCACTTACCCGTTATCGCTGGACCAAAATATACTAAAATGTACCAATCCTATTCAAAATATCAGCAACATTATTTTGGTTGCATAACCGCCATGGACGAGCAGATAGGACGACTACGAAAAACACTCAAAGAAGCAGGGGCACATAGAAATACTATGATTTGGTTCTGCTCAGACAATGGACCAGAGGGAAACGAATCAGCACCCGGAAAGACGGGAGGATTTAGGGGAAGAAAAAGAAGCTTATATGAGGGCGGAGTTAGAGTTCCTGCATTACTCGAATGGCCAGAAAAGATCACTAAAAACGACAACATTAGTTGTCCTGCTGGAACTATTGATTACCTACCCACTATCCTTTCATTACTGGATATTCAGCTTCCTGACCAACGCCCAATAGATGGCATAAATTTAATTCCTGTAATCACAAATAAGGGCAAGTCTCGTGGTAAAGCCATAGGTTTTCAAAGCAACTCAGTGGCATCACTGATCACTGATCGCTATAAGATTATATTGAAAAAGAAAACTAATACTGTTGAGCTATTCGATATACTCAATGACCCATTCGAAAAAAATGATATTGCTTTAAGCATGGTCGATAAAGCGTCGGAGCTTAAAGCCGAATTAAACAAATGGATAGCATCATGTTCTGAAAGCGACCAAGGTAAAGATTATCCAAAAATCACAGGGCAATAGCTAATGAAAAAATTCAATCAAAAAATACAAGCCTTCTTCTTTTTATTTTTTCTTTCTCTGATTGTAAATTCTTCTTCTGAGGAAACTAATAGACTCTACGAAATAAGATTAGATCCAAAAGGATGGGGCAATGCCTCCCCACAAGACATCAAAGCGGTTCTTTATTCGACTTGTGATTCAATTCACAAGCACTTTGGACCCTTGAAGGAAAAAGAGCCTTTAAGAGTGGTGCGAGATAAATCCGGACCGATCGTTTTATTTAAAAGAAATCCAAACGGCGAAATTATAATCAAATTGAACACAGGCGATCGTTTCTGGTGTCAGTACGCTTATCAGATGGCACATGAATTCTGTCATGTTCTATGTCGATTTAAAAATGGAAGCCAAACCAATCTTTGGTTTGAAGAATCTCTCTGTGAAATGGCTTCAATGTTTGCTCTAAAGTCCATGGCAAAGACATGGAAAACTAATCCTCCATATTCTAACTGGAAATCCTATGCATCAGCTATCGATGACTATTTAGAAGATATTGTCTTAAAAAATAAACTACCTGAGGATATCTCTGTTGGGGATTATTACAAAAAAAATGCGGAAACTTTGGCTAAAGATCCAGTCAACAGGCCCATCAACGGCAAAATTGCCACGGCCCTGCTAAGCTCCTTCGAAACTAACCCAGAACACTGGGCCTCAATTCATTACATTAATAATGGAAAGGCCAAGGAAGAACTCACTTTTGAGCAATACATGAAGAATTGGCTCGATGAATCACCAAAAAAACATCACATTTTCATTCATTCAATTGCAAGAAAACTGGGCATTTCACTGTGAGAAAAACCTTTCTCATAACACCAATGCCAGTATAGAATCCCAATCCGAAACTCAATTTATTAATATATATGGCAACTAAAGTAGGAATTATAGGAGCTGGCGGCATGGTCGGCTATCACATTGCAGGATTTAAAGAGGCAGGAGCTGAAATCGCTGCTATCGCTGACATGAATTTGGAGGCAGCTCAAAAAGTTGCCGAGGAAAATGGTATCGGTCAGGCGTTTGGAGATGTAAACGAAATGTTGAAAATCGATGAAATTGATGCCGTTAGCATCATTGTTCCAAATAAGTTTCATGCTCCGCTTGCCATTCAGGCACTAAATGCAGGAAAACATGTTTTTTGTGAAAAACCACCAGCTCTCAATGCTGCAGAAGTTGAAGAAATGATTGAAGCGGCAACCTCTTCCGGAAAAGAGCTTATGTTTAATTTTAATAATCGAGCCAGGCCAGAGTCCTACGCCATTATGGAAAAAATTAATGCTGGAGAAATTGGAACAATAAACTCTGCTCAGGCGAAATGGTGTCGGCGAACAGGCATTCCCGGATTCGGAGGCTGGTTCACAACTAAAGCCCTTTCAGGAGGAGGACCCCTGATTGATTTACTTCACATGCTTGACTTGGCTATGTATTTCATGGGTTACCCAAAACCATCACATGTGATGGCACAAACTTTTGATGACTTCATTAATGACAAAAATTTTAAAGGCCCTTGGGGATTACCTGATAATGATGATGGCGTTACGGACGTAGAGGCTGCAGCCCACGGCTTCATCACTTTTGAAACAGGTCAAGTTTGCAGCTTTCAGATTAGCTGGGCAGAAATGATCAAACGGGAGGAAGTTTCAGTAGTTTTTCAGGGAACTAAAGCTGGAGGTAAAGTTGAGAGACTTTTCAAAGAAGACGGTCTCGATGAAACGGCAATTGATAGCTGTGAAATATATACACAGGATGGACCAGAAAGAGTTGACGCTAACATTGAGGTGGAAGAATGCGAAGACATGGGAAGGATTAGATCGGCCACAAACTTTATTCTTACAATCGAGGGTAAAGAAGCTCCTTTAAATACAACAGACCAAGCACTTAGTTTAATGAAAATCATCGATGCTGCATACGAATCAGCAAGAACTGGCGCCCCTGTTAGCTGCTGATAAAATTATCAATTAGAATTAAATTAACTTTATAGAAACAAACACTATGAACCGGAAATTACGTATGGGAATGGTCGGCGGAGGCCGAGGAGCATTTATCGGAGCTGTCCATAGAATGGCTGCAAACCTTGATGGTAAAATTGAACTAGTAGCAGGAGCCTTTTCTTCATCCCCTGAAAAATCTAAACTTTCTGGTGAGGACTTCTTTTTGGATCCAGAGAGAGTCTATGACTCCTATCAAGACATGGCAGAAAAAGAGGCAGCCAGAGAGGACAAAGTCGACTTCGTCTCGATCGTTGTTCAAAACCACCTTCATTTTNATGTTGCGAAAACCTTTCTNGAAGCAGGTTTCAATGTAATATGNGACAAACCAATGACGAGAACCTTAGAAGAAGCACGTGCTCTTCGAGATATCGTTGATGAAACCGGTCAGATCTTTTGCTTAACTCATAATTATACAGGCTACCCAATGGTCAAAGAAGCCAAGAGAATGGTTAAGGATGGAGAGATTGGTAGGATCCTCAAGATAGTTGCAGAATATCCCCAAGGTTATGCTGTTGGTGATGTCGAAGGTGATGGCCAGGGGCAGATTTCAAATTGGAGAGCAGATCCAAAAATCGCAGGATCATCAAACTGCATGGGNGACATTGGAACACACGCACACAATCTTGTTAGATACATCACTGGACTTGAAATAGAAGAAATGTGTTCTGAACTTACTGCGTTTATACCAGGTCGCGAGCTGGATGACGATGGAAATAACCTTATTAGATTTGAAGGTGGTGCCAAAGGTATTATTTACGCTTCTCAAATCTCNAACGGAGACGAGAATGCTCTCAACATAAGAGTGTATGGAACAAAAGCCTCATTAGAGTGGCATCAAGAAGATCCAAACGATCTTATTGTTAAGTATGCAAACGCCCCAAGAAAAATCTACCGAAGAGGGAATGATTATCTTGGTGAGGCTGCGCAAAACAACTCAAGAACTCCATTNGCTCATCCAGAAGGNTTCATTGANGCTTTTGCNAATNTTTANNTNGCNGCNGCTNANGCTATNNCAGATAAAATNGATGGGAATNCNCCNCCNGAANANGGNTATGACTTNCCTGATGCNACNGANGGNATNGCAGGNNTNGCATTCATAGAAACCGCNGTNNANAGCAGNNNAAGTGANGAAAAATGGCNCAAATTNCCTGAACTNTAAGCANTTNNNANNACANTAAAAACAAACTCCATAGTAACTAAAAAGATCTTAAACGGGGATAATTTTATAGGCGTAATCTTAAGTTCATTATTTATAACTAAAATATAAGAGTGAAATGTATTCTTCTCTTATTTATTCCCCTCACGGCTCTTTCTATTGAACCTGAAGTTGGAATAAAGTTTGAAGGATCAAGCATCACTCTCACACCTGAAGGCAAAAATAATAGAGAATGGATTTTTGAATCCTCTAAAAACTTAAAAGATTGGAACCATATGACTGGGATGATGCCGGTATTTTCTGGTGAGACTTCCTCAGCAAGCAAAAACCTGATTGATTCNTGGAAATTTTTTAGAGCCTCTAGAACCGAGGGGTTTTATGACCCNAGGTGCCTAAGGGTCATCGATTTGAAATTCGAAAATGGACAATGGCAAAATCAACTAACTCAGAGCTACTCCTCCGGAGAAGAAATAATTGGATCACTAGAATATAGGAATGAAATATTTNAAGGTGTTGGCATTCGTTACAAGGGGAACACTTCATATACAAGATCAGGAGAAAAAAAATCTATNAANATTAGTATAGATGCCACGGCTGAGGGCGCCGACATTGATGGTTATAGCACTCTTAACTTAAATAATGCATTCGGCGATGATACCTTACTAAGAGAGGCTTTATATTTTAACACTATGAAAAAATATGTAGCCAGCCCATGGGCCGGTATTGCCCAGTTGAATATAAACGGAGAAAATCGCGGTGTTTATTCTAATGTTCAACAACAAGACGGCTCATTAATCAGAGAATATTTCAAAGAAAATAATGGAGACCGCTGGAAAGCTCCGAGTGGTAATGGAAGCGGCAACGGTGCTAATGGTGGCGGAGGCAGACCTCCTGGTGGTGGCGGAGGCAGACCTCCTGGTGGTGGCGGAGGCAGACCTCCTGGTGGTGGCGGGGGCAGACCTCCTGGTGGTGGCGGGGCTCCGGGCGGAGGATTTGCAAGCGGTGACAAAGCACTACTTTATCTCGGAGAAAATCAGTCAACCTACGAGTCTCTTTATGAGTTAAAAAAGGAAAACTCAGAAAATGCTTGGTCCAACCTCATTCATGCAACTGATGTCCTCAATAATACNCCCGAAAATCAATTCAAAGATAAAGTTAGCGAGGTGCTAGCGATTGATAATTGGCTCTGGTTTTTGGCTCTTGAGAATATTTTCACTGATGATGATAGTTACTGGAACAAGGGGTGCGACTATCTCATATATTTTGAGCCCAAGTCAGGGCGCCTGTTTCCAATCGAGCATGACGGGAACGAGGCATTTCGANCAAATCAANCTCTCNTGGATCCATTTGTACACCAGAACAATGCAAATAGACCCGTCATCAGTAAATTATTAAATGTGCCAGAATTTAGACAGAGATACCTTTCTCATATNAGGACAATTCTNAGAGAGGACTTTAATCCTNAAANAATGAATGGAAGAATTGATCATTNTGTTGAAATNATACAAGAAAGNATTGAAAAAGATCCTATCAAGGATTTCACAATGTCTGAATTTCGTTCGGCGATNGCCGAACTAAAANACTTAATTNAATCACGATATGATTTTTTAATTTCTCATGAAGAGATATCTGAGTTAGGGCCAAAAATTGTTTCTGTTTCAACTCCTAGCAAAGCAGTATCGTTTAATGAAACCACAATCAATGCAACAATTCTGCCCAATAATAATTCGGGAGTACAAGCNGTCTATTTATATCATACTCCTCAAGGACGCATAGACCCTTACTNCATGACAGAAATGTTTGATGATGGTAATCATGGCGATCAGGAAGCAAATGACGGAATTTATGGAGCCTCAATTCCGGGATATCCCTCAGGCGAAAAAGTTTGGTACTATGTAGAGGCAAGATCTGCAAACAGATCCAATACTGCAAATTTCCACCCATCAATGTGTGAATCAAACCCACTATCTTTTAGGGTANGTTCAGTTAATANCGAAAACCAATCCCCCGTAATCATTAATGAATTCATGGCATCAAATACTAACACCCATGAAGATTCCCAAGGTGACTATGATGACTGGATCGAACTACACAACAGAACGGAAAATAAAATTGATTTATCTGGATGGTACTTGAGTGATAATAAAGACAACCTAAGAAAATGGCAGTTCCCCAATGGTTCATCAATTAATCCTGGTGAATATCTTGTAATTTGGGCAGACGAAGATGAGGAAGACAGCTCATTGAAAGAGTTACATACAAACTTTAAATTATCATCTGACGGAGAACACTTATCTTTGATATCCTCTGATGAAGAGGGAAATTTAATTATGGATATGATNAATTTCGGAAAACAGGAAGAAAACACCTCATACGGTCGAATATCTGTTCAAGGAAATGATTTTCAGAAAATGACTCCTAGCCCAGGCTCCATCAATCAGTGATTAAATATTATGTTAGAATGATGAGATAATACCAATTTGGATNTTACTTCAATATGAGTTAGAATATTGTAGCCAGAATATTATTACACTACATTAAAGTGCCGAATACATTTTAAACTATTAATTATGTCTGAAGAAAAACATAATAAACAATCATTGTTGGCTTTGTGCTTAATACCGTTAGGGATTATTTTTTTGGGATACCTTTTTATGAAAGAGCCTGAACAAGGCAATTCGACTAAGACAAAGAGCTCGATTTATACACTGTGGATTGCGGAAGCTGAAGTTGCCCCCACAAAGAATGACGCCAGCAAGTGGGACGTCGATGGAACTGCTCCTGATTTAAGTGCAATGATAGTATGGAAAGATCAAGTCATTTTAAATACAGTATCTAGTGATGACTCGCTAATTGGTAGNTGGGACCCAATCGCTATATCAGTNGGTGATGTTATGAAAGGCGAGGTAAGCACATCAACCGTTAAAAGAATTGCNAGNATTAGGGCGGAAAAAGATATTAAATTTAGCATTGGCATGTTTGATAAAGACATCGTCAGCAGGGATTATGTTGGAGGCTGGGAAATTGAGACAACTCAATTAAGANCAGGAAAGTGCGAACTGGAGTCAGAAAAAACCCTCAAGAGTTTAGTCATCTACGTGACCCAAGATGATGATTTATCTGTTCCAGAAAGATCATTCAAAATTAAAGAAGCCACTTATTTAGATGAACCAAACGATGTCATGCTCGAGACCGTTAAAAGGTGGGCCAAAGAAGCTCAAGAAGGACTCAAAAAATTTGGTAATAATGTTGGAGAAGAAATTCAAAAAATTGGGGAACAGGTAGATGAACAAAAAGATAAATTAGAAGAAGCGATCAAAGAGACCAGCAAAAAGACCGAAGAAAAAATAAGGGAACTCCTAGAATCTTTCAGCGAAAAATGAAACGCAGGAGATCTTTGATATTAATNGCNATATCATGCTTTCTTTTTGGAAGCGCTTCTATACTTCCAATTTTTTCGGTTAAGCCTGCCGCAGGCGAATGGACTGCTATTGCCCAAATTCTATCCCCCTCAGACATGAAGGCCGTAAACTTTAGTTTAATCGATGGGGTTCGAACATTATGGAGTGAGGAAGAAAAAATTTTAGCATCCATAATCGCAATCTTTTCACTAATGCTTCCTATCATTAAATTATCTGTTCTTTGGGCAGAAACTTTATTCCAGGGTCTTTTATCAGAGAAATGGATGGGTTTTTTACAAATCATTTCAAGATATGCAATGCTCGAAGTTTTTCTGGTTGCGATGACTGTACTACTACTAAAAGAAATGCCTGGAGGCAGTAGAATTACTCTAGAAGTCGGTTTTTATGCTTTTGGGGGATCAGTCATTCTAAGCCTATTAACCGCACAATGGATAGAAGGTGATAAAAAAAAAATTACCACATCATAAAGAATTTAATTTTTTAATTATCTCTCCAACGTTTGGAACGCAACCTCCCCAAGTACCGCCTCCTGTATTTTGTAAAGCTGCCCACAACTTTACTGATTCTGGCATATTAGGATCTTCCCTAAGATTTGGATTCATCGGCCGTTTTTGGAAAGCCTCCACATCGCCAATATAGTCAATTCTACCTACACAATGATCCTTGTTAATCTCTATCTTTATCTGATCACCATCTATTAATTTACCAATGGGCCCTCCAGAAAGAGCCTCAGGCCCAATATGACCAATACAAGGACCAGATGAAAACCCTGAAAATCTACCATCTGTAATCAAGGCATTTTCACTGAGTGCTTTTGTATACTTTAGNGCACTTGTAATCTGNGCAGTTTCGGGCATTCCCGCACCCATGGGACCTCTTCCAAGCAAAACAATCACTTCTCCTGGTAAAACACGTTGGTCACCAGTTGATTTCACTGAGGCAATTGCTGAACTCTCATCATAAAAGACTCTTGCTCTACCTTCATGGTGATAATTTCCTGAACTAGAATAAAGATTTGGGGANATAGAAGTACTTTTCACAATGGCTCCTTGTGGTGCAAGGTTTCCAGATAGAAAAGCAAGTGTTCTAGCTAAACCTTTTTCAGAAGCCTTATCAGGCGACATAATCACATCGTTTGGATCAACTCCATCTTTAGTGTAAAGAATCTCCTTGAACCTTATCCTTCTTTCAGATTTCTCCCAATCATCAAGATTTTGATCAATATTTTTTCCAGTGACAGTAAGACAATTTAAATCCAAAACACCCATTTCTCTTAAGTGCAACATGACCTCTTGGACACCTCCAGCAAGGAACACCTGAACAGTCATGAAGTTATTAGGACCATTAGGAAGAACATCCACTATTCTTGGAACTGATCTATTTACCTCTAGCCATTTTTCCAAGCTCGGAGCCTCCAAGCCAGCTGACCTAGCGATAGCGGGAAGATGGAGAAGTAAGTTTGTGGACCCACCCATTGCGGCATGAACCAACATTGCGTTCTTAAATGCACCAGGAGTTAGAATACGATTCAAAGAGAGTTCATTCCTAACCATATCTCTTAAGGCTCTAGAAGATGTTTTCCCCATCTCTAGCCATACTTCTTCTCCGGAAGGTGCAAGTGCAGAATGCGGCAACGCAATACCCAATGCTTCCGCAACTGCCTGAGAAGTGGCAGCCGTTCCAAAGAATTGACACCCCCCACCTGAACTAGCACAAGCCACACACCCAGCCTCAGCAGCTTCTTTTAAAGACATCTCTCCGTGCGAAAAACGTGAGCCTATTGACTGAACTGTACCAGCATCCTCGCCTTGATCAGGAGGTAATGTCACGCCACCAGGAACAAGAATTCCTGGAAAATTTTTGGATTCTGCAAGGGCCATCATCATTGCAGGAAGCCCTTTATCGCAAGTAGCTACTCCCATTAAACCACGAGCTGTAGGCAATGACCTGATTAGCCTTCCTAACACCTCTGCCGCACTGTTACGATACGGCAAGCTATCCATCATTCCTGTTGTGCCTTGAGTCCTGCCGTCACATGGATCAGAACAATGACCGGCAAAGGGAATCCAGTTATTTTCTTTGAAATCAATTGCTGCCTCTTTCGCGACTAGGTTAACTTCCCAATGACCAGTATGATAGCCTAGAGCCACGGGCCGACCATCATCCTCCCTAATCCCACCAGCTGTAGTGAGAATTAAAACTTGATCTGCAGTGATTAAATCCGGCCTCCATCCCATACCCACATTATGAGACCATCCAAATAAATCGCCGCTCGGCGAATTTTTTAGCATTTCTTCTGTAAATGGCAAAGATCCCGTTCTGGCAAGCGCTTTAGTTCTAACCTCGTAAGCAGATTCACTCAGATTCAAATAATTGTCATGTTTTTCACTCACTATTAAGACTTTTCATTCATTAAGCACGAAATCCAGAAAAAACCTTGAAAGCTATTAATGTTTCCAGCAATCTAGTCAGCCCTCAGATATAATTAAAAACTTTAAAACCAATTAAATAAAATGGCACGTCCAGTTACATTATTCACAGGCCAGTGGGCCGACTTAGACACCGACACTATATGCAGCAAAGCAAAATCATTCGGCTACGATGGAGTCGAATTAGGTTGCTGGGGCGATCACTTCGAAATTGATAAAGCTGACGCAGATTACTGCAAAGCAAAGAGAGAAACTCTTGAAAGTCATGGTCTTGAGTGCCATGCAATATCCACTCACTTAGTTGGGCAAGCTGTATGCGACAACATTGATGAACGACATCAACAAATTCTCCCAGACTATATCTATGGAGACGGAGACCCAGAAGGAGTAAGACAAAGAGCGGCTGAAGAACTTATAAAAACTGCACATGCTGCCAAAGAATTTGGGGTCAAAGTCGTGAATGGTTTTACCGGATCTTCAATATGGCACTTGGTGTACTCATTCCCTCCGGTTCTTCCTGGACAAATTGATGCTGGATATGAAGACTTTGCCAAGAGATGGAAACCTATATTAGATGAATTCGTAAAGTGCGATATTAAGTTTGGACTTGAAGTACATCCAACTGAAATCGCTTTTGATATTGCCTCCGCACAACGCGCAATAGATGCCCTAGACGGGCATCCGGCCTTTGGATTTAATTANGACCCTTCNCACTTTGGATATCAGGGTGTTGATTATGTTGAATTCATTTACCGTTTTGCTGATAGAATAAATCACGTCCATATGAAAGATGTCAGCTGGTCAGATAAGCCNAAAGACGCTGGAGTGTTTGGAGGTCATGTTGATTTTCATAACCCNTCTAGGTACTGGGACTTTAAATCAGTTGGCCGAGGCAACATAGATTTCGAGAAAATCATTAGGGCACTTAATGATATAAAATACATGGGCCCGTTAAGCGTCGAATGGGAGGACGGAGCAATGGNTAGAGAATTTGGTGCAACAGAAAGTTGTTCATACGTAAAGAATATCGACTTCCCTCCAAGTGATATTGTTTTTGATGCACAATTTGCAGAAAACTCNGAAGANTAAATCACAACAAACATATTAATTNANTAGAAATGCCCGACANTAAAGCCGGGCATTTCTAGTTTTNANNAGAATTTAATTATGAGGTTCATTATATTACTTCTAATATCATTAGGCACAGTTAACGCTAAACTAAGCGTCCCAAATATCTTTGGTGANAACATGGTTATTCAAAGAGATTCACCNATTCATGTNTGGGGCGAGGCTTCCTCCTGAGAAAAATGTAAGGGTCATTCTTGNAAATCGAGACCTNACCGTTAGATCTGACATTAATGGAAAATGGTCACTACAATTGGATGCTTTACAGGGATCTAATCAGTCTAAATCTATGTCAATATCGTCTGAAGGAGAAACGGTTGAGTTTGATAATGTAATGATTGGAGATGTATGGATTTTAGGAGGGCAAAGCAATATGGAAGACGCNTTGGAAAGCATCTACCATGGTGACACAGAGGTCATTTCTGCGAACTTTCCATCNATCNGATTAATAACTATTCCTCAAAAGGCAGAAAATGAGCCNCAANANNACATNGAGCNAATTAATGANTTTAATGCATGGGAAAACNGATATGAATTAAAAGGACATTGGCAATTATGCACTCCAAAATCAGTGGCNAGGTTCTCTGCAATTGGATACATTTTTGGAAGGCGACTTCACATGGTTTCCGGATTCCCTATTGGTTTGATTGANGCTTCTGTCGGAGGAACAACAGTAGAAGCATGGACATCGAGAAAAAAACTTCAAAATACTAAGGGAACAGAACTCCTGATTGATGAATGGGATAAAAAAATCTCCAATTACGATGCTAATAAAAGTTTAAACGAAAAAATTAAACGGTGGGAAAAAGATTCTGAGAGAAGAATAAGTCGTGGAGAGAAGCCCAACCCAAAACCCACGAAACCAGATCAAGATCCTGCGACTGATAGAAATAATCCTGGAGCAAGTTACAACGCAATGATTGCCCCAATAAGNGGATTAANCATCAGCGGCGCAGTCTTTAATCAAGGATACAATAACGCGNTAGGTAATGCTCGGCCNTCATTATACAGGCAAACTTTTCAGGCTATGATAGAAGATTGGAGAAGAGCTTTTCGGAATGATAAAATGCCCTTTTGTATTATCGGATTAACTGCAGGTGGCGAACCTCAAACATATGAAAATTTCGAACTTAGAACNACAGATCCTGCGCCNTATATAAGAGAAGCACAATTTTTGGCNACAAAGTCTTTAGAATTTGCAGAATTTCTACCTGCATACGATCAACAAGTACCATGGTATCATCCACATAAAAAATTTGAACTAGGTGAACGTGCTGCTAGATGGGCAATGAACACTGTTTTAGGTCACNAACGNATTGGATGGAAACCGGTAGAATTACTCTCAGCTAAAAAAAATGATGACCACTTTATTCTTAACTTCGAAAAACCAATCAGAGTTCATGACGGCAGGCCATTTTCTGGTTTTTCAATTTCAGGAAAAGATAAGCACTTNATTCCNGCCACAGCTGAATTTGTCATCAAAGGGCACGATAAAAACAAAAGACCTATTTATGATGAGAAACAATTAAGAATTTCTAGTACCTTGGTAAAAGACCCCGTAGCGGTCAGATATGCTTGGGCTAGAAATCCTATAGGAAACGCTGTCAATTCAGCACACCATGAAAGAATAATTCCCATTCCTTCATTTAGAACGGACGATTGGGATTGGCCCGAAGCCCCTTTTAACGCAGAGGGTAATGATAAATTAAATAAGCACAGAGAATCAATCAGAGATCTCAGAAATCAGGCAAAAGAAAATAACAATAAGAGACTAGTTAATAATAAATAATATTAATATATTTGAGCAGACTAAACTCTCGAANTNTTTTCTACCTGATCTAAGAAAGCATCCATTACTCTTCGTTGACGTTTCGTAGGCCTCCCTTCTCCACGAACAGGCTTCACTAGTGGATCAACTCTATCCTCAGTAATAATTGAAATTTCTCTTTTAAAATT
>NYVP01000024.1 GCA_002684575.1 Verrucomicrobiales bacterium | reverse complement strand
TGGCATGTCGAAGCTTATAAAACCTTTTGTGACCTCTGTTCAGTGGGGTGCATTATCCATTCATGGTGATGAGGTTGCTCTTGAAGCTGAAGTCTCGGATCCTGAGTCTGGAGATATTTTACAGGCTTTAGTAGAAAATACTTTTCCTTTAAATGATTTTAAAAGAGTTATCCAGATCACTGTCGCTGAGCCTGCCGGCCCCACAGATGAGGATATTATGGCCTTAGAGGAAGCAGTTACTGATACCGTGATTTATTTTTTAACCGAAAGTTATAGTTTAGGTTCTAAGGACAAAGCCAAGCTTGATAAGTTGGCAGAACTTTTTCTGAAGGTTCCTGGCTCAAGTTTAGCTCTGCTCGGGCACACCGATCCATATGGGAATGCTGATTATAACAGGAAACTGAGTAAGAAACGGTGTGATTCTGTTAAGAGTTATCTTGTCGAATCTGGGATTAACTCATTGCTGCTTGAAGTGGTAGAAAAAGGAGAAACTGAAAAAATTGTCGAGGGTAGAACCTACGAGAGTGGTCGGAGGGTAGAGTTTGAACTTCGTTAATAAGACTCTTTAATTCTTGATCAATGGTTGGGAAAGAAACACAAGAAAGCCTTTGGAAGAATGGCAGGTTTATCTCCCTTTTTTGTGCCCATACTGTCAGTCTAATAGGTACCGCAATTGGAACCTCTGCGATTGCTCTGCTCGCAGAAAAGTTAAGTGAGGGTTCAGGCCCACGCGTTCTTGGTTATACTTTAACAATTCGCATTTTAGTCTTTTTGTTTCTTGGGCCTTTTGCGGGTTCACTCTCAGAGCGAATAGGCAGAAAATTTCAAATGATCTTGACGGACGTAATGCGTGCTTTGGTCATGATTGCATTATTCTTTGTTGATGCCGAATGGCAGCTTTATATTTTGGCTTTTGTTTTACATTTAAGTTCCGCATTTTTTACACCCATATATAAATCTATTATCCCAGGAGTTGTTGGTGACTCTTTGTACCCAAGGGCTCTTTCATATAGCACTGTTGCTTATAATGTTTCTGATATATTTGGGATGTTGATTGGAGGCCTCCTTATTTTTTACTTTGGTTTTGAATTTGGTTTTGGAGTCGATGCTGTGAGCTTTCTATTGAGTGCGGTATTAATTGCAGTGGTTCCATTTTCTTCGACGGGTAAGAAAAAAGAGAAAGAAAGAGCAAGGCTCCTCTACGGAATTCAGAGAATGTTTGCCGTCTCAGGATTGAGAAGATCTTTAATGCTATCACTTCAGGTTAGTATAGTCGGGGGGCTCGCTATAGTTACGACTGCAGGGTATGTAAAAAATGAGCTAAAAATGGAAGAGGCCTTTTATCCGGTGGCTATGGCTGTAATGGGAATAGGCGCTATGGCCGCCTCTCTCTATTATGTACGATGTGATTCTAATACCCAAAAACTTTGGGGTAATCTCATATTACCAATATTCCTCATTACTTTGGCAGTGGCTGCACTATTTAAATCATATGTTGTTCTTTTGGCTGCCTGGTTCATTTCTGGTGCAGGGCAGGGGGTTTTTGGAATTATTTCTAATAATCTATTAGCTCAAAATAGTCAGGAAGATGAGCGCTCACATGTATATGCTGCGCAATTTTCTTTGAGCCATGCAGGATGGGGTTTTAGTTATCCTTTGTGCGGAATATTGGCGTCAGTTTACTCTTTTGCAGTGGCATCATGGGCATGCCTGATTCTCATGCTGATCACCTTTGTTCCTAATATTTTAGGTAGAAAGTCTTAATTATTTCAAATCAAGACAGGCCGCCTCTTGTGTGCTCCTGATGAAAATTTTGCCATCAGCAAAAATTGGAGAAGACCAACATTTACCCTTAATGACTTCGTCTAATCTTGATAATTCTTCATAGTCATCAGGAGTGGCCTTGACCAAGGTGAGTTGTCCTCTGTCTCCTAAGCAAACGAGGATGTCACCCGCTAGACAAACACCAGCCGGACCATATCCAGATTTTTCCCACATTACTTTACCAGTTTTTAGCTCGATGCATTTAAGAGGTCCGTCACCGTATTCCTTAAATCCGAACATACCATAGAGATAACCATCTTTAACGAGCGGAGTGCTCCAGTGATTGGTGACCGGTTTATTACCTTCTGAAAACCATAGTTCTTCGGTGCTGTTATCCTCACCAACTTTAATTGCTGTGGAGCCAACACCATAGCCGGCTGCAAAATAGACGATGTTGTCCTCAACAACGGCAGATGCTGCGGTCGATACCTTATAAGGAAATTTATGCATCCAAATTTCTTTGCCATTCTTCGGGTTAATGGAAACCATTCCCTTTTGAGTAAAGAAAAGAATTTGTCTCTGTTGATTGATATTCGTTGCGACTGGAGTTGCATGAGTCATTAGATAGTCTCCAGATTTCCATTTAATTTTTCCGGTTTTTTTGTCAAAAGCTAGAAATGATTGTCCAGCACCACCTCCCTGAACAATAACCATGTCATCTTCAATTAAAGGTGCAGCGGCATTTTCCCATCTTATGTTTCGCCCCTTGTGAGACTTAATCACTTCAACAGACCAAATTTCTTTTCCATCTTTTGCCGAGAGACAAACTAATCTCATGTCACTGGTGTATGCATAAACTCTTCCATCTGAATATGAGGGAGTGGTTCTAGGACCATCACCGCCATTGTTATCTCTGGTACCAGCATTGCCTCCTCCGTTGTCTACTCTCCAAAGGTCAAGATTGGCTTTCCATCTTGTTTCTCCAGTATTAGCATCAAATGAAATACATACCTCGCTGGGTATACCATCAATTTCTTCACTGATATTGGTGTAGGCGGCCCCATCTGCTAAAATGATTGAGCTGAACCCTGTGGGGGTCATAGCAGACCATAACTTTTTAGGTTTTTTAGTCTCCCAGTCTGTATTCTGGATCACTTCATCGGTGGTTCTATTAGAAGTGAGGCCGTGATATTGGGGCCAGTCCTTGGCCAAAAGTGGAGAAATGATGATCAGTGAAAGAAAAGATAGGATACTGTACTTCATACTGGCACTAATTTTTCATTCTCTTGTCATTTGGGTCAAGTTCAATGTTCTCTTTGCTGGTCAAATCGATCCAAGCAATTTAGTATAAGGGATGCATTTTTTTGTTTATTTTGCTCTATCGTTTTTCGCTATTATTAATCTATTAATCGCTGACGAGGAATCGGTTAAGGCTTTTCAGGACGATCGGCCCAATATCATCTTTTTTCTAACGGATGATCAGCGCAATGATTTCCTTGGTTGCACGGGCCACCCAATCGTTAAAACCCCTCGAATTGATGACTTGGCAATTAATGGAAGACTTTTTGATAATGCTTTTGTCAGTACGTCGATCTGTGCGGCCAGTAGAGCGACGCTGCTGACTGGCCTTTACGAGCGTACTCATCGCTTTACATTTGGAACTCCACCTGTTGCTGATATTCACATAAGCGAAAGCTATCCGGCATTACTTAAAAAAGAAGGTTATCTTACCGGTTTCATAGGAAAGTTTGGAATTAAAGTTCGTAAGGGAGCAATTGAAACGATGTTTGATAGTTTTGTTCCCTTGAACCGCAGTCCTTACTTTCATAAACAAAAGGATGGTTCTTTAAGACATGAAACTCAGGTTGCTGCTGACAGGGCTATTGATTTTTTAGATCGTGCCAAAAATGAAGCTGAACCATTTTGTCTTAGTATAAGTTTTAATGCCTCACATGCTGAAGACAGAGACAAAAAAGATCACTTCCCTTATCCTAAGGTGGTGGGTTCTCTCTATGAGGGAGTGAAAATGCCTGCTCCTCGTCTTGCAGAACCTAAGGTTTTTAATTCTCAACCTGAGTTTCTTCGTAAGTCGATGAATAGAGATAGATTTTTCTGGAGATGGGATACTGAGGAGAAGTACCAAAATAATATGAGAAATTATCTTCGGATGATTAGCGGTATCGATCACGCGATCGGTCGAGTCGTTGATGAGTTGAAATCTAGAGGAATGGATAAGAACACTGTCATTATTTATATGGCGGATAATGGATATTATGCCGCTTCAAGAGGATTCGCCGGAAAATGGTCTCATTATGAAGAGTCTCAGCGTGTTCCTCTGATCATTTTTGATCCCAGAGAAAAGAAGGACAACCGAGGAAAGAAAGAAAAGGGAATCGCTTTGAACGTTGATATTGCTCCAACTATTGTGGCGCTTGCCGGAGCGCGTATGCCAGAGGGTTACCAAGGACGTTCTCTATCTTCATCTTTGGGAGGTAAAGTCAAGGGTAAGGCTCCTCAGGACTTTTTCTGTGAGCATCGAATGAACAATCGATCGATTCCCAAGTGGGAAGGTGTGCGAGGTGAGCGTTTTAAATATGCGCGTTATTACGAACAGGATCCACCATTTGAATTTCTTCATGATTTAAAGTCGGACCCTATGGAGCTAAAAAATTTGGTCAACGATCCAGCACACAAAGAAAAGCTCGAAGAGCTTAGAAAAAGATGCATAGCCCTAAGTTCTCAATATGATAATCAGGCAAAAGAAGATTCTAAGAGAGTTCTTAAAAAAGTTCAGTTTGGTCTTCTTGATGCAGGAAATCATGGTAGTACCGAGGGCGCGATCACTGAGGCGCTTGCTTTGGACCCTGAAAGTAAAGAGGCGCTTCTTGCAAGAGCAGATATGCACGAGAGAAAAGGAGATTTCGGAAAAGCTCTTCTTGATCTTGATAAGCTTGTGAAAGCTCTGCCCGGTGTTGATCAGCTACTTCAGAGAAGAGGGGTGACTCGCTTCTTTAATAGAGATATGAAAGGAGCAATTGCTGATTTTGATGCCTATCTTAAAAATAATCCGTCCCGTGAGCCGCATCATTGGCAACGAGGTCTTGCCTATTATTATGCCGGTGAGTATGAAAAAGGAATCAAGCAGTTCGAGATTCATCAAGACGTTAATTCTAATGATGTGGAAAATGCCGTATGGCATTTTCTTTGTGTCAATAAGGTAAAAGGTTTTGAAGAGGCCAGAAAGAGTCTCATTGATATTAGCGGCGATGGACGAGTTCCTATGGCTCAAGTGCAGTTGCTTTTTGCTGGGAAGCTAGAGCCCAAAGACGTTATTGAAGCAGCCAATGCCGGAAGCCCCACACCTGATGAGCTGCGTAATCGGTTATGCTACGCTCATCTCTACTTGGGCCTTTACTATGAGGCTAAAGGCAATGCTAAAAAGTCCTTGGAGCACATAATGAAGTCTGCTGTAGAATATTCGATGCCTCATTATATGGGTGAGGTTTCACGGGTTCACATGAAAGTCAGAAAGAAATAATGTTGATTCGTTGAATCTCATTACTAAAAGATCTTGCAGCTAATCTTTGACTGTCTTATTGTTAAAATCCTCAATACTTATCGTATTAAGGCTTAGGCTATAAAAGTAAAGGGGTGTTAGCTCAGTTGGTAGAGCGCTTCAATGGCATTGAAGAGGTCAGCGGTTCGACTCCGCTACACTCCACTTTTTCCAATTTATATTTTTTCAGTAATAATATCTATTACTCACCCTTTTCAGTTTCTTCTTCAGGAGTTAGGGATTCTTTTATTTTTGGAGGAAATTCTACCTCATAAATAATACCGATGGCACAACTTCCTAATACGAAGGGAAGTAAAAGAATTGATAGTCCTTTCATTGGAATAATCTTGATCAGTAAAATTATAATTCAAGCCAGATGATCAATGATATTAACTATTCTCATGTTTTCGATAATAGTTAATCATGTCAATGTAACAATCTATTATAATAATAGTTCATTTTTATAATAGGTTAGGATTTATAAATGGCCTATATATGTTACTAACAATTTGCAATATATAAATGCATTATAGAGTTATCAGAGACGATCAGGAATACGGCCCCTATACAATTGAGGAAATTGCACAATATGTGCAGGAGGGTAGTATTTTGCCAAATGATTACGTTCATAATGGAATGGAATGGCTGCCAGTCAGTCAATTCTTATATAATCCCCATAAAGCTGAAGAATCGATGCATTCAATTTCTAGTGTTGCTAAGGCTCAGCCAGAAATTAATTACACTAAGACCAAGTACAACCCCAAAGATTCTGGTGGTGAATCAAATAATAGTATCAAATCAATAGTCGGTGCAATTATTGCTATTGTCTTTTTAGGATATTATTTTTTTGAAGATCGTAACGCTGATAAGGCAGTAAAATTCAACAATACGATGGCTACATTAATAGATAATTATGCGATTAAAATTACCTCTATTGATGAAAACGATGAAGAGTATTTTGATAAATGGGCGTCGTGGAATAAGAAAATTATACGAGAGTTAGAATATGTTCCATTTTATGAAGGCAAAAAGGGGGTTGGGTATAAACTGAAAGAAAGTGCTATTGAACTCTTTAACCGTTCGGACACGTTTATAAAAGATAGCGTTAGTTTAATGAATCAAACCGAAAAAGAAGCTTCTAAAGTTCATAATGGAGAAGAGGCAGAAGTCGTATTAAAAAATCTTGATAAAGTATTGCTCAAAATGAGGGAGGATTATTGGAAGGATATTGAAAGATTAATGAATCAATTTGAAGAATTGCAAAAACAATATGTAAAAAATAATAACTTGGAGTTTGAGAAAAACTAAATGATTATTCTGTTTTTTGAGTTTCAGAGTTTGTAGATGGTGCTATTGAAGTTCCAAGTATCTCTTTAAATTTTTCTCGTTGTCTTGCACTCAAATCAGTGGACTGAAGAGCAGAACGTGCGGCATTTGGGTCAACTTCATGCCAACTATCGATAACCTCTTCCATCAAATGAGTCTGATATCCTTCATTTCCTACACTATTAGCCCATGATAATGCTGAGGCAGGATCATTGTCTGATATGTTTCTTACCAATTCCCCAGTGGCGGCGTCTCGTGCCTTGCCGGCTGGCATGTCGGCTATCCATTCACTCGCTGACAGACTGTCATATTTTAACCATCTGTCTGCAACTCTCTCTACAGCCTGACGACGGATATTATCTGATTCGGGAAGTTCAACGGCCCACTCTGCTGCTGCTTCTGGGTTGGCAGAAGCCCATCTGTCGGCCACTCTTTGCGCAGCTTCATGTTTAATATGATGCGATTCGGGCAGATCAACGATCCATTCGGCGGCCTCCTCGGGATTGGTAGAAGCCCACCTTTCTGCAACCTCACTAGCAATGTCTCTGTGCAGTCTTCCTCCAGTCCCATCACTTGATAGGGAGGAGGATATTTCAGATAGANCCTCGGCGGCCTGCTTAGGATCATAATCGGCNATTTCTTCGATGATGGATCTCGTGGCCCGGTTTCTGTCCTCATCTTGCATGCTGAGTGCCCATTCTAAACTTTCTGAAGTCTCTTGCCGTGCCCATCGACGGGCAACTGATTCAATGACTCCGTGCCTTTCGTAAGGATTTTTAATATTCAACGCAAATTCACTCGCTGCGCTTGGGTCTGTCCTTGCCCAAACGCCAACCGAACCCCGCAAAGCCCGCTGCCTAAGTGTTGGATCCTGAAGGTTACTCGCCCAGTCAATGGCGGCCTGCTGATCCCGTTCTGCCCAGATATGCCCTGTTGCATGAACAAGATCTAGACTGCGCCTTGATTTAGGAATTTGAGTGACNTAATCNGCNGCNCCCGTTGGATTTGTTCGTGCCCAGCCATGGATAATTTCTTCAACTGCTATAAATTGTTCTGAGGGCACTAATGTGTCAGACCAGGCAAGTGCGGATTTCGGATCTTTGCGTCCCCAGTGAGAGGAGACTTGGTGGATGAATTCACGGCGTCGTCTACCGGCGGGTAATCGTTCTAAAACTGAACTGACTTGCGCGGCGGTTATTCGCTTACCTCTTTCTATTTGATCTATTAGATTATCGATCGGATCCTGTTCTTGATTATCGAAAGGATTTTCCGCTTCTTCTGAATCATCATTGTCACGATTATTTTCTTGTTTTCTTGAGGAATAATTAGAAGCATTACTATTAGAAATTTTTAAAAAATTAGCATTCTCAGTTTCATCAGAATTCTTGTTAATTTCTGAAGGCTTTGAAGAAAAAACAAATCTGTCAGCAATGATACCGAAACCAAAAGATATCATCGCTGTGATAATAAAGCTGGTCTTGTAGTTCATTCTTAGTGTTCCAATTTATAATTCAAAAGTCCTAGATAATTTTATCTTCCCCTTCTATTAGGAATGTGTCAATCATCACTTCTGANAGACNCGGGGATTAAAACTGAATAAGTTTCCTAAAAATTTNAGGGTGANTAGTGTTTAGCTATTNTTTCATTTTAAAGGTTTCATTTTTTCCCGTCCAATACTTAAGGGTAAATAAACTTTCGAAATGACCTGAACTTATGGCCTGACCTGTTCTTATGATTATCCCAGCGATGAGAAAAATNANTATNCCTATGAAAACAAAAGAGTGCTTGCNTTGACAAAAAGCATTAAACAAAAAAATAAGGGCCAACCAATACGGTTAAGAAAGAGGAGACGAACANGAATGGCAAATATATTAAANNACNTAGGCAACTACCCTGTTTAATCATTTTATTCTTTTAGNTTATTTTTATTAACTTCGAGGTGTTAACAAAGCTTATTAGAATTTAAAGGNTTCNTCTTTTCCCATCCAATATTTAAGGCTGACTAATTTTCTAAATTCTCCATGTCCACAGGCTTGGGCTATTCTTATTAGAAACCCACCAAATAAAAAAAAGACGAATCCGTAAACAACTGCGTTAGAAAATCCTCCAGAAAATCCTTTGGAAAATCCAGTAACTAAGCCACCGATGAATAAAAAAAATGACCAAATAAAAAGTAAAACAAATACCCGATTCCGCCAATGACTAACCCTATAAAGTAACAGAAGAGAGAAAATACCATATCAGCTATTGGGTGTTTTGATTTTTCCACACTCATTAATATTATCCCATAATATCAGTNACTACCTTACCGTGGACATCAGTTAATCTGAAACGCCTCCCTTGAAATTTGTAGGTCAATCTTTCATGGTCAATACCTGCCAGGTGCAGCCAAGTGGCTTGNATGTCGTGAACATGAACGGGNTTNTCTGTGGCGCTGAATGCTAAATCATCACTGGCTCCATATGATATACCAGGNTTAACACCTCCGCCTGCCATCCAAATTGTATAGGCATAGGGGTGATGATCTCTGCCCCATTTCTTTCTTTCGTTTAGGTTTCCCTGAAGGAATGGAGTTCTCCCGAATTCGCCTCCCCATATGACTAGGGTATCNTTTAAGAGCCCTCTTTGTTCAAGATCTTTGACCAGTGCTGCGCTGGGCTGGTCAGTGTCCTTGCACTGAGTGTATANTTCTGTGGTCAGGCTTCCGTGCTGGTCCCATCCCGCATGCATGACNTGAACGGTTCTCGTTCCCCGCTCGACTAGGCGTCTGGCCATGAGACAATTGTAAGCAAAAGTGCCTGGCTCATTGACCTGNGGNCCGTACATATCAAGAGTTTCTTTGGATTCNNTGGAAAAATCCGTCAGTTCTGGAACACTGGCTTGCATCTTAAAGGCCATCTCATACTGTGAAATTCTTGTAGCGATTTCAGGGTCGCCGTACTCCTGCAGTTTGTGATGATTAAGTTCAGCTATACTATCAAGCCAATCTCTTCTCATTTCACGACTCATCCCCTTAGGGTTTTTAGCATATAAGACTGGATCCCTACTTCCTCTGAATAGAACGCCTTGATGCTTGGATGGCAAAAAACCGCTACCCCAATAAAAATCATAAAAGATCTGACCACAGGTTGTTCCTTTACTGACAGATGTCATAACCACAAAGCGTGGTAATTCCTCTGTTTCCGCTCCAAGACCATANGCCATCCACGCGCCTAGTGTTGGCCGGCCGGGAATTTGTCCTCCACTTAATAGGAAGCTAATTCCTGGTGCATGGTTCACGGCATCAGTGTACATTGATTTAACAAAGCAGATTTTGTCAGCTATCTCGGCAGTGTATGGAAGAAAATCACTGACCCAAGCTCCTGACTGACCTCTCTGCTTGAAAGGTTCTACTGGTGCCAACATTAGNTTGCCNTTGGCCTTTCCGGTCATCGTACTNAAACGTTTNTTTCCNACGTACGAGTCAGGAACTGGTTTACCATGCATCTCCATGATNTTNGGTTTGTAGTCAAAAAGATCGACATGAGTCGGCGCACCGTTTTGGAAAAGGTAAATAATATTTTTCGCTTTTGGTTTGAAGTGGGGAAGTCCAGGTAAACCGCCGATAGCTTTCTTTTCTTTATCCGCAGCAAGCCCGGCATCATTTAACAAGTTTGAAAGAGCGATGGTTCCTACGCCAGTCGCAGACTTNCCAAAAAATTCTCTCCTTGTGAGATCGAGATGGTTTTGTTGGAGTGGATTCATGGTGATCAAATTTTTTATTGCTTAGTAACGGCCTCGTCAAGGTTCATNATAGCTAGTGAGGTGGCAGCCCATGCGGCGTGCTCAATGGGATCAAGTTTATCATTAACAGGTCTTTCTCCGATNGAAAGNAACTCAGATGCTGATNCTGGNTCCTTAGTGTATGACTGTCTNGAGCGATTNAGGGATTTGAGNATGATGTCTTGCTCTGTTGGTATCGGTGATCTGGCCAGTAGTCTTTTAAAGATAAAGTCTAGTCTATCCAAATCATTTTTCTTTGTAGTTGTCATAGCCATTTCTGCGAGTGCTCTTGAGGCCTCGACAAAGCTCACGTCATTGAACATGTAAAGAGCATGTAGTGGGGTATTGGTTCGGAAAGGTTTTACAGTACATGTTTGTCGGTTCGAATTATCGAAAAAGGCTGGAGGGGCTATGATTCTTCTCCAAAATGTGTAAAGCCCTCTCCTGTAAAGTTTTTCACCATTGTCTCTTGAGTATCTTTTCTTACCGAATGTGGCCTCTTCCCATACGCCTTCGGGCTGATAGGTGTTAACAGGACTTCCGCCTATTTTTGGAACAAGAATTCCACTNGCTGCTAGGGCGTTATCACGCAGCATCCATGATGGCATTCTAAAGCGTGGTCCTCTTGATAAGAGTCGATTTTCCGGGTCCAGTGAATAGTTGGTTTCACTTTCACTGACNTTAGTGGCTTTNGAAGATTGTTTATATGTATTGCTNGTCACGATAAGCTTTATNAGTTCTTTAACGTTCCAGCCCGATTCGACAAAAGTTGTTGCGAGGAAATCGAGGATTTCCTGGTTGGCAGGGGTTTCTCCTTGGGTGCCGAAATCTTCAGAAGTTTTTACAATGCCGACTCCGAAAATTTGCTGCCAGAAACGGTTAACAATAACTCTGGAGGTTAATGGATTCTCNGGGCTTACAATCCATTGAGCTAATCCGAGACGATTTTTTGGGAACTTTTCTGGCATAGCCGGAAGAACGCTTGGGGTTCCCATGTTTACTTCTTCACCACGTTTTTCATATGACCCTTTATCTAGAATGTAGGTGGTTCTCAACTTGTCCATATCCTTCATGATCATAACTTTTGGACCAGATTTTTTCTGATTGTTTAGTCTATCACTCAGTTCATTTCTTTTTTGATTCAGTTCTGTAAGTTGAGCATCTAGATTTTTGGAACCTTTGTTTAGTGGTACATCAGACTTTTCACTTATTGATAATCTGAACCTTCCGAGATTGTGGTTAGCGTTTTGTGANTCGTGGCGTANGACGAATTGGATNNTTGTTCCTTTTCCGGCNGTNANTTTTTCTTTGAGACGGAAAACAGCCTCATGTTCTCGGTCCACAACCCGCCCTTCGTAAACAGCCCAACCAGACTGGGGATTACCGTCATAACTCGATGTAATTTTTAAAGGGCCCTGTTCGAAGGTTGCCTCGGCCGATCCAATTATGAGTGGTTCTGGTTCCTTGAGACCGTCTCTAATGATTGATGCCTCAAACCCAGTCAGTACAAAATTTCCACTATCTGATCGAGAAAGTCCTCCTCCTGTCATTGTTGGGTCCATAAGGGCCTCAAGTCTTAATGAACTAATTTCAGAAATATCGGTTTTTGCTTTGATTGTATAGGTGTCATTTTTTGGATTCTTACCGCTGGCGAGAATTGAATTATCTTTTTGCACGGTGAGTTTTTGGNTGTTCGCTTTGAACTCGGTAGGGGAGAGGATTTTCCAATTTGGGTCCTTTTGGATCTGAGGGCCTTCATTTTCGACCGTAATTTTTCGTTCTTTAATTTTTTCATCTAGAGTCAGCAGTTCAACTTCGGTTTTTTTGATTTCATCTTTTTGCTCATCTGATTGAACGAGAAGAACGGGTTCCATCTGACCACTTCTCCCTCCACCATTTACTGGAGTCTGGTTAAAATAAGCGCTTAACTGGAAATATTCTTTCTGCGTGATCGGATCAAATTTGTGATCATGACAACGGCAGCAATTAAAAGTGAGCCCCATCCAAACGGTTCCTGTTGTTTCCGTCATATCCATGACATAGTCGACGCGGTTTTCTTCAGCAATTCGACCACCTTCCCCATTGATAGGGTGATTGCGCAGGAAACCTGTAGCGAGTTTTTGTTCCTCAGTCGAATTTGGGAGGAGATCACCAGCAATCTGCCAGATTGTAAATTTATCAAATGGCAAATTGTCATTAAAAGATTTAATGACCCAATCACGCCATGGCCACATTGTCCTTTCACTGTCGCCTTGGTAACCATTGCTATCAGCATAACGAGCCGCATCAAGCCATTCCCAGGTCATCCTTTCTCCATATGCTTTCGAGTTGAGGAGTTCTGTTACTAAATTATTATAAGCATCTGGAGAATGATCTTCTACAAACTGTGTTACTTTTTCATGAGAGGGAGGAAGGCCAGTCAGATCTAGGCTTAGTCTCCTGACCAAAGTTGCTGGGTCTGCTTCGATAGAAGGTTCTAATTCTGAATCATTAAGAGTTTTGGCCACTAATTCATCTATTGGGTGTTGTTTATTTTTCAACTTTGGCTTTTCAGCTTTTATGAAAGCCCAATGCTCATCGTATTTCGCACCCGATTTTATCCACTGCTTCAGCAGGTCTTTTTGATTTTTGGTCAGTTTGATCTTTGACTCTGGTGGAGGCATAACCTCATCGGGATCATCCGATATAATTCGATAAATCAGTTCACTATCCTCAGGATGATTCGGTACTATGGCTGCAGCTCCATTATTTTCTGCGGTGGCTGACTGAAAGTCATCAAGGCGAAGTTTTGCTTCGCGGGTATTTTCGTCTGGTCCGTGACAATAGTAACAATTTTCTGACAGTATGGGCTTGATGTCTTTGTTGAAGTCGATCTCTGCAAGACTAACTATCGGTACTATCAGATAAATGGCACTGAATTGAATTATTGCGGGAAACTTCATGAAGACAAAAACTACCGATTAACATACTGAATTAGTGAACTAATGAAAACTCGTTCCTGCATGAAATGATAAATATTTTTCGAAGATAGAAATATATGTCCAAACTTTAACGCTTATTACCTTATTCGGTGACGTTTATCCTTAGAAAAGCCGAATTTGGACTATTCTTTAACGGTTTAGTGAACCTAAATCTCTTGATTTTAAAGCCGGTCGGATCGATTTCTGAGGAATCCATTTCTTGAACGTTATCACTCCAACCGATGAGATCTTCACTGCTTTGAACCTTTATATTTGCGTCTCTGTTCCCAGGTGCGACTAAAAATTCAACATAGAGATAGGATTCCCCGTCTTCATCAATCTTAATTATTGGTTTTAGAATTGAGCTTTGAATTATTTTAGGTGAATACCCAAGAGCGTATTCAGTGAAATTATTGATACCATCTTGGTCAGGATCCGCCTTTGGCCCGGAGATCGCGAGGTTAGAATTTTCTAATTCAGTAAAGTATTGAGTCTGCCAGTCCTCGAAGCTTTGAGTTTTTTCAAGATTTCCTCCGACACTAGAAGAAGCTTTCCAGTTAGTTCCGTCACCATGATTTCCTGAAGGGTCAAGGATTTGAATTGAATGTCCATCGAGATCATCAAGTATTGGCCAAGGTGAATCTTTATCGAATGTAAAATCATGAATTGGGTTTCCGTCTTCTCCGATCAAACGTATTCTTTCTCCACTATTATTTAGCTTACCGATATATTGACCANCAATTAAGTGGTTTTCACTGTTACGTTTTAGGAAAGCGGCTTGGTTACTGACTATAATAACACTGGATCGAGGCGCTAATGACTTGGATCGAGATTCCGAGAAATCAAAATAAATCCCATCTGAAAATCGNACACCCGCCATCGTTAACGATTGGTCACTAATATTTTTTAATTTAATAAATTCGAAAANGTCGCCATCATCAAACCCTGCNTCNTCNTCCTCTNCAGAAGCTCCAATAGGATTNTATANCATTTCAACAATGGCTAGATTATCAGNTGAAGGTGCAACGGTGTTGACTGTGAAAGATGCCGTAGTGACGGCGCTCCATTCATTGCCGTTATAACTTCTGGCTTTGACCGTCATTGGTTTTGAGATCTTTAACGGTTCATTTAGGGGGTTTGTTCTGGTTGCATCGAGCTGGATTTCCATGACCATATCGCTGCTCGACCGGCTGCCGTTATGCATCTCCACTGCTATAACGTTGTTACCTTCTCTCAGACTGTTGGGATCAACAATATATTCATCTAAATCTCCTTCATTTAGATCACTAGAATCATTCTCAGTCGTAGTTTCATAGTTAGCATTAGCCGGAAGGTTGGAGTCTCTGAATATTTCTACTCCGTTCATGTAAACAGCTCCACCACCGTCTGACATTATCTTTAGTCGAAGCTCAAAATGACTCTCTGCATCTTTTAGATTAAAAGTTTTTCTGAAGTATGTTGTTATCTGCCTTGGCCGTGGATTGATAATGGTTTCTAATGAAATATTTTCCCTAGGGACGGATGCAGTATTTGATATATTTCCAAAGCCAAGCGGAGAGGAGCCCTCTTTCCAATTATTATCATTAAATTCTGGTTGCTTCCAAGAAGAGCCAAGGTCGCCGTCTGAATCGCTATATTTCCATTCTGAATTCAAAGGAATAATATTAACATCAAGACTTGAACCAGATTGGCTGATCGCATCAGGATTGATAGATCCTCCAAGCCTTCTTGGGTCTGAACCATCAGTCGTATAATAAATAGTTCCCTTTTCATTGGTGATTGCAAGACTGTATCCTTCAGGAACACTTCCTCCGAACTGACTGAATTGAGGAGGTGGTGTATCTGGCCATAAATCATTTTTCCGAAATTCGTTTCTTCGAGGGCCAAACAAATACTGTCTTCTCCCATTGTTTTTTGAAGCCCAAGATTTAATGATATTTTCATTAATCGACTCTTTATTCATAAAGCTTAGAAGGTCTCTGAATTCGACATAGAGCTGATCGCTGAGATTTTTTAAATGTGAGTTCTCATAGTCTCTGTCGTCGAGTACTCCTCCATTGAATAGATGAAGGTTGATTCTGTCAGCGAATAGAATTTTAAACTCCTGCCAGCGAGATAAGCCTCTCCAGAGATCTCTTAATTCACCGCTTCCGGTGGCGATGAATGGTTGAATCATTTCTTGAGAAACGGGTCGGTTCCCTCGGTTGTACATGGCTCCTTCAGCATCCCAAATATACAAGCGATAACGTCCCTTGTCTGACCGTTCTCTGGCCGCAACCCAATTATTGTGAGGCCAGTCCCAAGTTGCCATATAAATATTGAGGAGGTAGTAATCAATCATATTGGTAACATCAGCAAGTTCGAGGACTTTTAACCAGTTGCTGTTAGTTGTTCTTGAATTGAGCCTTCTAATCATTTCATTCCACACTTCCATATCCCCCTCGGCCACATTGCTAGCTTTTCCTTGTAGAGCAAGAGTATCCCACTGAATGTTATCATCTGAATCGTGGACTGTTGAAAACCATGGTGAACGTAACCTTTCGACCATATTATAAAACCCTTTCAGTTCAGCATTCACGTACAAGGTGTTAATTACTCCGGTGCTCGCAGGCTGACCCATGTCTCGACTCATTCTCCGTACTAGTTCATCAACAATGAATGGGTTTTTTATGTCATTTTTTCCTGCCCTTACCCTAAATCTTTGATAAGTATCAATCGGATCATCGATTCCGTTTAGTGGAATTTGAACTTCGGGGTTTCCGTATTCGTTTCTGAAATAAAGATTAAAAGAAGGTTTTTGCGTTCCTCTTGCCGGCCAAGGACTTGAATCGACCTGATCAAGTAGCATCCTAGGTCTGGAATAAGAAGACGCAGCCGCTCTGAGACCACAATCGGTTCTGAATCCAGAACTGCCGTCTTTAAAATAAAACTCTGCATGGATCTTTCTCTCATAACACCTGCCCCTGTTGATGACATTGTTATAGTCATCCGGTCCTGTTGGCTGCCATTGATTATCAACATATTGTCCGCCATTGATGGCAAAGGCTCCAAAAGGATCAAATAAAGAACGTTCAACGTCACCGGCAATTATTAATGATGGAGAATTTAATAACTTTTCATCTTGCCCAATCAGATAAGTATTGGTTTTTGTTTCTGAGGGAATTAATCCTGGGGCGAAGGCTCTAGCTCTAATGACGTGACCTTTTTTCTCTGATATCTTACTTAATTGGATAGGCGTAGAGTAAGTCGTCCCATTATTAATTTCGGGTTCAGAACCGTCTCTGGTAAATATAATAATGGCATCGGGCGTCTCTGATGCGATTTCAATTTCGATATCATTTCCAAAGAATCCTCCTCTCTTGTTGAAGATAGGTCTCTTGACCTGATCAGAAAAGGTGGGACCACTATTTTTTGAACCTGGTGTAGGTTGACTAAAGTAAACTTTTTTGTCTGAATCTGGTAAAACGCCATAACTATAAAAGTTAAACTGTTTCGGATATTTCTTGTCATATATACTTTTTGAATTCCCTTTCTCATCATAAAGCCCGAGAAATTCACCGTCGCCACTTAATTTGAAATTAGTATGAAGGTATTTGGCTTCAGGTATTATATCGTCTAATTCATCTGCGAGTATGACAAGATATTGATCAGGTAAAATAACGGTACCTTCAGGAAACTTCCATTTATCTGGAACGTTTTCGCTGTCGCTGAGAGACCAATTACTCAGGTCAACAGATGAGCTGCCGGAATTGTAAATTTCAATCCAATCTGAATTTTCATTTTCAATTTCGTTCTTTTCAAAAATGGCAGGTTCATGAATCCCAGAACCAGGTTCCATAAGACCAGGTAAAAAGCTGACTGTTGATCCCGTGGGAACGATCACCTTGTCAGGGGTTCCGGTTTCATCAATGTTTATGGCAAAATCCAACCGTAGACTTGTCAGTGGATTATGGTTATTGAGTTGAATAGCAATGGTGTTTTCACCATTAATTAAAAGATCATTTGCAGTGCCGACTCTAATATTAGTCAATCTTGTCGAGGTAGAACTGGCCCGATAAGAAACTTGATCCCAATAGATATGCGAATTCTTAATTCCGTTATTTGCTCGTGCTATTTCTTTACCGTTGAGCCAGGCAATAAAACCGTCATTGTAATTAATTCTAAGTAAAAGAGGTCTCAAGGAAGAAGAATCTTCCTTACCCACCTGAAACTTTTTAATAACATAAAGAGAGGGAGAGATGCCGTTTAGCGAATCTTTAACATTCGTTCGTATATTGCCAAGATCATATCCTATAGGCGTTCTTCCTGATCTCCATTCTGAATTATCATATTCCCTCATCCACCAAGCAGGCCAAGTTCCTGAAAAAGGTTGGTTTTTTTCATCCCATCGCAGTGCTCTTTCGGTTTGCTTTGTGGAAATTTCATTAATGATTACATCACTAAAGCTGGTGACTTGAAGTATCAGTACTGAAACTAGTATGAGTAGGTTTGGGTGCTTTGGGGCCATGGGGGAAAAGAACAATAAGATCAATTAGATGGTTACTGAGTTCTAACAATTCTGTAGTACCTTTTATTATTAAGTGGAGTGGAGTTATCTGTAAAGTTGATCATTTTTTCTTCATTGCCGGAAAATTTTGAATCTGGAAGATCGCTTTTCCATTCACGTAAGTTGTCAGAGTATTGAACCTGATACGAAAAACCAGGCTGTATTTTCCAGGATAATTCACGGCTGCCGTTGGTGTTTTTCGTGATTGATTTGATCTTAAATCGGTTTTCGGCAATCACTAATTTTGTTGTTGATGCATATAGGGCAAGATCATCGAATAGTAACCAATTAGTCCCCCAGTCTGAACCAGAGGTTCTCTGCCATTGGAATGCGACACCACCAAGTTCCCGATTTATATTCCTCGCCGTAAATCTTTCTTCTCGAAAAATTTGGAAACCATCTAGATCAACTGACCATAAATTATTAATCAGATCAATTTCAATGACTAGAATTTGAACCTCGTTTCTAATAAATTCTTCGCCCGTATCAAAGGTGTCTCTTCCGTCCTCTCTCCAAAGTCCAAAAGATGTCTCTGTATTATTATAGGTTAATGAAGCTAAGGCTGCGCCGCTGGCATTAAAAAAAGTAACAAAAAAACTGTCTCTGTCAGGGTTAGTGCTTGGGTTTTCAGAGTCATTGATTCCAACAACAGCCTCAAGCCTAATGAATGGCTCCCCAGTTGTGTTAGCATTATGGTTGATAGACCGGAGAACATATACAGTACTTTTGTTTCTTCCTGGGGAGTTATAACCAATGAATGCGCTTTTACCTAAGCCCTCAACGGCAGCTCCTTCGATTCCATGGGAGCCGCGGCCATTAGATGTCCCGTTCCAATTATCATAACCTGCCAATTCGTCGTCTCCCACAGGAGCATCTTCGAAATCAGTGAAGTATAATTCTCTTTCTGTGGCAGTGCTTAAAGCAGATGAAATAAATAATAAGGTAATAAATTTCCTTGTAAGTGGACTCATATTTCGAAAATTTAAATTTTACAACTTGAGTTATCCTTTAAAAAAAAGCGGCCCTTGTCTTCAAGGGCCGCTTTCGTAAACAACTTTGGTTGTTTGATAGAAGATTATTATTCTTCAGCGGGCTCCTCTTCTTCAATCTCTTCCTCTACTTTGCCACCTTGTTCTTCAGCAGGCTCTTCATCTTCCTCTTTTTTATCATCATCCTTGTCGCGTTTTGGTCCCTTGCCTCTGCCTTTTCCTTTGTGGTGGCGGCAGTGTTTTAAATGAAGTGTAAATTCGTCAGCTGAAATGCCTTCGTTTTCATCATNATCAAGACGAGCAAAGATTCTCTCTATGCTTNTNGGAGACCATTTGCCTAGACGTTTGATNGAACCAATAGCNCCGAATTCTTCTGCAGATAATGATCCATCACCNTCTGTATCAACTTCAGCNAACCTGGCTAATCTTTTTTCTTCGATTTTGGCACGAAGTGCATCACGAGCAGCTTCGCGTTCTTCTTTCGAAATTTTTCCATCCTCGTCAGTGTCCCACTTAGAACGTCTTTCTATGGCACGTTCTTTGCGTGCGTCCTTAGCCGCTTGTTTTTCTTCCTCGTCGAGAACGCCATCTTCATTGAGATCGTACTTCACCAAGAACTCAGGCAAATTACCATTACCGAAAACTTTGCCNTCTTCGCCTTCGGGTTTTTCAGGACGCTCTGGCTTGTCCTGAGCTTCNCCTTCAGGANCTTNAGGTTTTTCAGGACGTTCNGGTTTTTCTTCGTTTTCAACCTCAGGCCTNTNAGGGCGCTCAGGNCGTTCNGGCTTTTCCCATGACTTNGNNGGNTTNGGCATCCACCAGCCCCAGCTCCAGCCTCTGTGGCCAGCTGTTGAGAATGTGGATGTTAGCAANACTAAAGAGAGTATTAGCGCTAAATATTTCATNATTTTTTTGGGGTTAGATTTTTTAGATTCGTATTTATAATCTAAAATCTTATTTTGAGATTATCTTAACTACTTAATAAGACGCTCGCAAATTGTATTAGGTTACAAAGATCATCAATTTTGTTTTAAAAGGCTAGAAAAATCATCAACCTTAGATTTTGCGGCGTTTTTCTCTCTATCATNCTGAGATACAGGCTGTTGCAAGGTCTCAGCGGGGGAGTCTTTTTTATTATTGGTGCCTTTATCATTTGAGTTCTGTTTAGATTCGTCGTCCAGGAGTGCCACAATGTCATCCCACCAAGCTTCTCGATCGAGGGCTTCTTCCTCCAGAATTAACTTTTGTTCCTCGTTCAGAATGTCATAAATCTCTGATTCGACAACATCGATAGGGGCCCCTGGCCTGACTCTACTCTCAATTCCATTGAGAAGTTCACTGCCCTGAGCATTGAGTGAGGGGTGAAAAGCAGCTGCAGACTTGGCNAGTATTGGAAAGATGAAGTCTTTTTGTTCTTCATCTAAANCCAAGAGCAGACTTAGTTCATCAAGTCTTTTGTTGGCTTGTTTTTCAACGCTCATTGCTCGGGCAGTGAGTTGCTCGCGCGTCAGGGGTTTCTCGGGAGCAGTATCGGGGGTTAAAGGTGTAGGGAGGGTTTCATTAGAAACGGATTTTGCTTTTTCTATTGAATCATTTTGCTTCTTTTCATTGTTGGGCTGGTTGATTACCTCAAGAGGAAGTTTTCTATTCTCATCGGGTGCTTCAATGATTTTTGACACAGTCTTTGTAGGTACATCTTTTTCTGCTACAAAGACCCAGCCGATGATTGCGATGGCTATTGAAGAAATGATGAAGCATCCAAATTTCATAATTAAATATTGTTATATTAGAAAAATATGACCTANTTTTACCATTTCAAATTGTTTCATTCCTTCAATTATGAATACCTACAGCATTTAAAGGATCCTCTTCTAGCTTTTTCAAGGCCTTTTCAAGTTTGCGTTTAGCTCGCATTTTGGTGACTTTTACCTTGGATTCAGTCCAACCGGTTATGGCGCAGACCTCTTTAACGCTCTTTTCTTTGAGTTCAATTAACTTGATTACTGTTCTTTCTTGATCATTTAAATTTGATAGTAAATCGTTGATCAATTCGTGAATGAGCTCGTATTCATAGCTTCTTGATCTCAATGGATTAATCCTTGGTCTGGCTGCTTTTTGCACAGCATTTTCACCATAGACCAAATCTGGTCTTATTCTTTTCTTTCTTAATCTGTCATAGCAGGTATTGAGAGCAATTTTTGAGCTCCAATTCTGTATAGGAGCTCGTCCAGAATATTGATTGAGATTGCAAAAGATCTTCATAAACACCTCTTGTAGAACGTCTTGTTTTTCTTCTCCTGGGCTCAAATGCTTACGTACGATGGGTTCAATTACTGGGTAAAGCATGTCGATGAGCTCTTCACAGGCTTCCTGATTTCCTGTGCATGCCAGAGAAACAATCTTGTTATGNGNATTCTCTAATNTTTGGATCATGGTATTTACATTATATATTCAGTATNTACATAATAAACACAGAAAGATTACCAGAACATGAAGAGAGTTTATTTNTTTTAAATCAGCGATTTAAATNTCAATGACCCATTTTACTGGGATCTAGAATAATTGACGCCTAGCAACATCGGGTTACAATTTCGAANAATGAAATCTTTNCTTTCAGTAATAACCTTACTTTTCTTTTCGCTTGTTGTTANCTCTGTTGCTCAAATTGGTGAGCCGAGAAGTTATTTTCTTAGCAAGTTCGGTCAGCCTAGTGGAAGCATTGAACCTAGGTTGGTGGAAAGTGTAGGAAAGGCAGAATTATTTAAGCATGAAAAGACAGGTATCGAATTTATCGTTGAGTATGATAAGAAAGATACTGCATGGGTAATTATTTTTCACGGNAGAGAGGTCAGAACAGCAACAGCTGATAGTCTTGTTGCTAAAAATCTTGGACCTAAAGTTCAACAGAGTAAGTTTTTAAGTACTGAGTATTGGATTGAAAGAGAAAAAGACCTCAGAGCCTTTTATTATCGATACCCGTCGCCCAAGCTAGTCGTGATGACTGCGGCCAGTCTCGAATCCAAAAGAAAACCTCGATTAGATCTTCTAAAAGCACTACCTGATGTTTTGCCGCCAAAGGGTGGAGTAAGAGGCTCTCGGCCTATTGGTTTGACGGGCACCAAAAATGATCCCCTTGCAGATTTTGGCTCAACAGATGAAGTGGTTCAGGATGAAGAACCCAAGTCAGAAGAAGGTAAAAAAGAAGAGGAATAATTTTCCTTAAATTGTCATGCTGGCGTAACCACCATCAACAACAATTTCGGTTCCTGTTACAAAGCTGCTGGCTTTTTCTGAAGCAAGGAAAAGAGTGGCGCCAATTAGCTCATTAGATTCACCAAATCTATCCATCGGAGTATGCCCCATTATTGATGCGATACGATCGTCGGTGAGAACTTTACGATTTTGCTCTGCTGGAAAAAATCCTGGAACGAGTGTGTTTACTCTAATCTTTTGAGTGGCCCATTCTCTCGCCAGATTCTTACTAATGTTATGAACTGCGGCTTTAGTCATCGAGTAAGTGAACACCCGTGATAGTGGAATGATTCCTGACATTGATCCAATATTGATGATGGATGCATTGATTTTATGGTTAATAAAATATTTTCCAAAGACTTGGCAGGTCAAAAAAATAGCCTTGGAATTGGTGTTAAATATTTGATCAAATTCTTCTTCAGGTATTTCAAGAAAAGGGGTTGCAGAATTAACACCCGCACCGTTAACAAGAATTTCACATTTTTCTGATTTTTTGATTACCGTTTCTAGAATCTCTTCGATGGATCCTTTATCAGTAACATCACCCTGAATAAAATATGCTTTTCCTCCGGCTTTTTCAATGCTTTTGATTCGGTTATTGGCTTTCTCCTCATTACGCCCAACGAGCGCAATTTCTGCCCCTGCCATGGCCAACCCTTCGGCCATAGCGCCACACAGTTCTCCTGTTCCACCAATTACGACGGCGGTTTTGCCCTCGAGAGAAAAAATTGATTCTAGATAACTCATAGGTTTAATAATTAATTATCTATCGACTCGGGCACCGCCTCCACCGACAAGTTTTTCTACCTCTGCCAATGTAGCCATTGTGGTGTCTCCAGGCGTTGTCATTGCAAGGGCTCCATGCGCTGCACCATATTCAACCGCTAGCTGAGGGTCATTATATTTTAGGAAACCATAAATGAGACCACTTGCGAAGGAGTCTCCTCCGCCGACCCTATCAAATATTTCCAATTCAGGCCGGTGAGTAGCTTCATAAAATTCTCCATCATGCCATGCAATGGCACCCCAGTCGTTTATGCTGGCAGTTTTAACTTCTCTAAGAGTAGTTGCGGTTGCTTTGAAGTTAGAAAATTCAGACACTGCCTTTTTGATCATGTTCTTAAAATTTTCAACCTGAATACCCGAAATGTTTTCATCTACACCCTCAACCTCAAAGCCGAGGCAGGCCGTGAAATCTTCTTCGTTTCCAATCATAACATCCACGTACTTAGCAATTTCTCTATTTACTTCCTGTGCTCTTTCCTGGCCTCCAATGGATTTCCATAAGGATGGGCGATAGTTCAAATCGTAACTAACAATAGTTCCATGTTCTTTAGCCTTTTTGCATGCTTCAATGACTAGATCGGCTGTGGTCTCCGAAAGGGCTGCAAATATTCCTCCTGTGTGGAACCATTGAGAGCCTTCTGTTCCAAAGATATGTTCCCAGTCAATGTCACCNGGTTTCATCTGAGAAGCTGCTGTGTGGCCNCGNTCAGATGTTCCTTTTGCTCCTCTAATTCCAAACCCGCGTTCTGTAAAATTCACTCCATTTCTTGTGTCTCTACCAATACCATCAAATTCTTTCCATTGTACAAACTTGGTATCAACTCCTCCTTGCAAGATAAAGTCCTCAATTAGTCTTCCTACCTCGTTTTCAGCAAATGATGTAACTATGGCTGTTTGCATACCAAAGCATCTTCTTAGACCTCGAGCGACGTTGTATTCTCCGCCACCTTCCCATGCGTTAAANGACCTCGCTGTTCTGACGCGTCCATCTCCTGGATCGAGTCGGAGCATGATTTCTCCAAGTGAAATCTCTGTATAATTACATTCTGATTGAGGTTTTATTTGCAATGCCATGGGGTGCCGACAATAGCGTTTACTCTGGCCATGTAAAATGCTTCTGAATAAATCACCTCATTTTTTTATGATATTGATGAGTGTTAGCTCTTTTGGAATGATTCAATAGTCCACTCTGAAACACCGATTTCTTGGGCAATATGGTTAAATTCTCCGATTTCTGCTTCTGAAAAGAGTAGCCCGCCTGCTTTTTCGGTTCGATTTGCTGCCTGTGCAAAATCTTGTCCTGGTAAAAAGATGTTTTCGTTACCATGCCCTTTTATGTCCTCAATTACTGCGCGCACATTTTCAGTTTGGTTACGCCCTAAAGCGAAAGCGCCGCCGCTGACTGCTTCGGGGTGTATGACCTGAAAGTAAAAACTGGGAGTGCGTTTTTCTCCTTCTGGGATTTCACGTGATCTGAGGGTGGGTAAGGACCCTCCAATAAATGAAGCTAGAATTTCATTAATGAGAGCCATGCCGTACCCTTTGTGGGCACCGAACGGAACAAGGTAGGTTGCCTTTTCAGGGTCATTAGTTGGGTTCCCATCTTTATCAACTGCAGCATTATCTGGTAACTTTTGACCCTCTCTTTTTAATTGTTGAACTCTTCCCATTGCGACNACAGAAGTGGCCCAATCGATAACGATTGGAAANCCTATGGCTTCGGATGTAGGAAATGCCCAGCTGTGCGGGTTAGTTCCCAAGGTTGGAAATTTACCCATGAAGGGAACGACTTCGGCTAGACCTGCAGTGCAGTTTGTGTAGGCAATGTATCCTCGTTTGGCTGCATCTAGGACATAACCACCTCCCCATAAATAATGAAATGCACTATCAACTGATACTTGCCCAATCCCGTAATTGTCGGCTAGTTCTATGCATTTTTCAATGGCTTCGTAGGCTACACTTTGACCGAGTTTTTTATTGCAGTTCCAAACTTCACTTGCAGCAAATTTATTTTCTAATACCTCAATTTCTGAATTTGGAGTGCATCCACCATTGCCAGAGCCAAACAATTCATCAAGGTGAAGTGCTTTAATCGCATTATGTGTTCGGACCCCATGTTTTGAGGCGAATGAGCAAAATTTAGCTGCATCTTCAGCCTCTTTTTGGTTATAACCTCTATGCTTGTAAGCGAGCGAAACAAGTTCGTTGTGTTGTTTTTCTGGAACAATATAAAATTCCTCTTTCATTATGTTTGAACTAAAAGTTGTTGGCTTGAGTGAAGTTGTTCTCGCCGTTGAGATAAGAAATTAAATTTTGTGTGGCCATGCCANCTTGTCTTGCTACTGATTCATGAGTTCTCGAAGCTATGTGCGAGGTAATGACGCAATTAGGTGCATTAATTAGGGGATGGTTTTCTTTTGGTGGTTCCGTATCCAGGACGTCAGTTCCGTAACCGCCAACCTTACCGCTAACGAGTCCTAAGTTCATATCATTGGTATCCACGATTTCACCTCTTGCACAATTAATNACNATGACATTATCTCTCATTNGCTCAATTTTATTAGAATTGATCATGCCATGAGTTTCTTCATTTAAAAANCAATGCAATGATACGATGTCGCAATTGCACAATACCTCATCCATNGTGGACNCTTTTTCTACATCATATTCTTTTCCAAATTCATCATCAAAGTANGGATCATANGCAATNACCTTCATTCCAAATGCCTTGGCTCTGATGGCTACNTCTTTTCCTATCCTTCCAAGTCCAATGATTCCNATTGTTTTACCCATAATTTCATTTCCTACTGGCTTTTTCCAACCTGATTTCCATGACCCTGAAGAAACTTCAACCGCATTGGAGTGAATCTTTTTTGTTAAAGCTAAAAGTAGGCCGAAACAGTGCTCTGCGACGGTTGTGTGATTTACCCCCGGAGTGAATAAAACAGGAAGTTTTTTTTCAGTGGCATAGGTCACATCAATTTTGTCTAGTCCTATTCCATACTTACTAATGACTTTTAATTTTGGTAATGATTTATCGATGACTTCTTGAGTTATAGCGTCATCTCCACAAAGAAAACCGTCAAATGAACCGGCTAGATCCAGCATCTTTTCTTCCGGTAGAGGGCCTCTTTCTCGCGCAATTTCCCAGCCGGTAGAAGCCAACAAATCATGATGTGGACCGGGTGTATCCTGATAAGAAGTTGTGGTTAGAAGTATTCTCATGTTTTATTATTATCTATTTAGTTTCGATATTTTGGTGTTCAGTCAAGCAAAGTGAGTGATAAAATACAAATGGAAGCCGGCATTCAACCCCTTGATCAACTAATGATCAATGAAGAATTACGTAATAACGACATAGTTTCGATTTCTAACGAAGGTCTTACCCATAAACAAGTTTCAAAAGGCAGAAAGGGAAGGAAGATTACAAAAAAATTGCAGCTAAAAATACTTAGAGCCTGGAATCATTTGAATAATGAAGATCTTTGTTTGGATGATCTTTTTAATTACGTGGGAAAATAATGTCGCAAATTACTATAGTTGGTGGGGGGCTTGCTGGTTGTTCTTTGGGGTGGTATTTAAAAAATAAGGGATATGATTTTAAGATTATTGATCCTTGTGAGGAAGTTACTTCGACGCTTATCGCTGCAGGTATCATTAATCCTATTACTGGTCCGAGCCTTACGAAAAGTCCAAGGCTCGACGAATTATGGTCGATTGCTAATGATTTTTATCATTCTATTGAAAAAGAGACTGGGACAAAAATGTTTCGGCTTACTCAAGTTGTCCGATTATTTGATTCTGACAGGCAAGTAGAAAAATGGCACCGTCGTCTTCTTGATCCAGAGTATAGTGCTTTAGTTGCTGAGGAACCATTAGGTCTTGGTGATTGTTTTAATTATGAATACGGAGGCTTTGTGACCAAATTTGGAGCGCATCTAGATACCCGAGTTTTTATTCAGTTGTTAAGAAAAATATTCGAAGACCATTGGGTCACTGCTCATTGTGAAGAGCAACCGTTGGAGGGAACCACTATTTATTGCGAAGGAGTTCAAGGTGCTAGAAATCCTTTTTTTGAATGGTTGAAATTTAAACCTGCTAAAGGAGAAATTTTGACGGTTAAAATCCCTAGTCTTGTTGAGGATCGAATCATTGTCCGCGGCAATATATGGTTACTGCCATTGGGTAATTCAATTTACAGGGCAGGGGCAACCTATGAATGGAACGCAAATGATAATGAACCAAGCCAAGAGGCCCGCTTAATGATTGAGGAACGCCTACAAAAACTGATTAATGCTTCCTATGAAGTCATTGATCATGTTGCAGCCGTGAGGCCAATCATTGATTCACGGCGAACATTAATTGGGTTGCATCCTGGTAATGATAAGATTGGTTTTTTTAATGGCCTTGGATCAAAAGGAGTTCTTACTGCCCCTTTAATAGCCTCAAATTTGGCTGATCACATTTGTGATTCATCTCCAATTGATCCTGAATTTGATCTTAGAGGAAATATATAAGTGAAATCCACACAACTGGCTCATAGTTTGATTTCAGATAAACTTTTTGGAGGTGAAGTGGTGATTGATGCTACAGCAGGTAATGGGCATGATGCTCTTTTTTTAGCAAATCTTATCGGTGTTTCAGGGACCATTTATGCTTTTGATGTTCAAAAAGACGCCATTAAGAATACCCGTCTCAAATTGCAGGAAACGGACTATTTTGAGAGCCTTCGTCTGATCTATTCAGGTCATGAAAAAATGAGAGAAAGTATTTCTGCTGAGCATCATGGCCGTATCGCAGTGATTATGTTTAATTTGGGATATTTACCTGGAGGAGATCACTCTATCACAACACTTAAAGAAACGACACTGGAGGCAATTAGCCAAGGTTTGGAGCTTCTCGCGCCGGAAGGAATAATGACGATTGTTTGTTATCCGGGGCATAAGGAGGGCAAGAATGAATCGATTTTAGTCGATGAGTATATAAAAAAAATGGATTCTAATAAATTTGAATTTTGCAAATATATTAATGAGACAGCGTCTGGGAATGCCCCATTTTTAATTAAGATAAAGAAACAATAAATTATCCTAGAGGTTGCTAATTGCAGTTCTACTGGGATAATGTATCCACTTGTCGAAAATACTTCAAAAACTCACAAATTATTTTGCTCTCTGGGTGCTCACCGGTGCAATTATTGCATGGGTATATCCTCCATCATTTGCATGGTTCAAATCGTATATAGGCCCAGGACTTGGCATCATCATGCTTGGCATGGGGCTCACCCTAAGTTTAAAGGACTTTAAAAATGTTCTAAAGACCCCGGTCGCTATAGGAATTGGTGTGGGTGCGCAATTTATTATTATGCCAATCCTGGGGATATTGTTAGCAAAAGGTTTTGATTTAGAAAAAGATTTAGCGGTTGGATTAATTTTGGTTAGTTGTTGCCCTGGAGGAACGGCATCAAATGTAATTGCTTTTTTGAGCCGTGCAAACCTTGCTCTGTCGGTACTGATGACCATGTGTTCAACCTTCGCAGCAATTCTTCTGACACCATTTTTGACCGGTCTTCTTGCGAGTCAGTACATGAATGTTGATGCCTTGAAGATGTTGCTTTCGACCGTGCAGATTGTATTAATTCCAATCGTTCTAGGAATTTTTCTTAACCATTATTGTCCAAGGCTTGTCAGGGGTGTTAAAGATTTAGCACCACTCATTTCTATTATTATAATTGTCCTTATTGTGAGCTGTATCATCGGCCTCAATAAGGATAAAATTATTGCTGCAGGTATTAATCTTTTTCTATCAGTCCTTATTCTTCACTTGGGCGGATTTGTTCTAGGATATTTCATAATAAAGTTATTAGGCTATTCTGAAGATTACAGAAGAACTGTTTCGATTGAAGTTGGAATGCAAAACTCTGGTCTAGGCAGTGAGTTAGCAAAAAAGCATGTATCTTTGTCTGCCGCTGCTCCCTGCGCTATTTCCGCAGTTTACCACTGTATAATCGGGAGTTTACTTGCAGCCTATTGGAGAAGAAGGCCTCCAAGTATAGAGATTCTGGAGAAGGAGTAGGTATTTAAAGGCGGGGTACTACATTAGACCAGGCATGCCGCCTAATCCAAGACCACCGGTAATTTTACCCATTTCCTCTTCCATAACTTTGCGACCTTCACCGATTGCTTGATTTACTCCAAGAAGAATCATGTCTTCTAAGATTTCGGAATCCTCTGGATCAATGACTTGAGGGTCAATCTTGATTGAAGTTATATCACCTGCGCAGGTCGCTTTAACGACAATCTTTCCACCGGCTGTCTCTGTCTCGACCTCTTTTTCAGCTAGCTCGGCTTGAACTTTCTGCATCTTGCCCTGCATCTGCTGGGCCTGTTTCATCATTTTGGCAATATTCATTTTTCTATATTAAGATTAAATTAGTTATGAGTCTTCACGTATTACAGCTTCGAAGACTTCGAGAGCCTCTTTGATTAGAGGATCATTATAAATATCATCACTGTGTTCCTCTTTCTCAACTTTATTCTCCTCTAAGTCTTGAGCTGGTGAGGTATTTGATTTTTCTTCTACTGGCTTTTCGGTTTTCTCTTCAAATTCGGCAAGGTGAGGTGGGGGTTCTGGAACGGATATTCCTTCCTTTAATATGACTTTGAATTTTCTAGCCCCAAGCATTGAGGTTAAGCATTTTTCGATCACTGGTTTAATTCTCTCACTAGTGATCATTCCTTCTGCAATGCTCTCTTCGGGAGACATCGCAACGATGAATTGTTTTCCATCGTCTTCGTAAAAGATGCCTCTTGCAGCAGAGTCCGCGGCCAATGGTTTCACTTTACTTATATGTTCAATAACAGCCGACCAAGTGTCATCTCCTGATGGTTCAGAATCGGTTGTAATATCTTGAGGTTCCGGTTTTGATTCTGGAGTCTTCTCGGGGATAGCTTGAGCTTCAGTGATTTGCTTAACCGGAATATCAACTTTTTGAGGGCTTTCCTGCAAGGGTTGTTCTATTTTTGTGCTTTCTCTTTCCTCAGTTTTTACAGGGAGAGGTTTCTTAATTTGTGGTGTTTTTTCAGGTGCTGGAGCGCCACTTAGAATATCGTCAATGGTATCAATAACATCATCAATACTTGTCTGATCCAGTATTTGAACCGCTTTGATAACAGCTACCTCTAGATGAAGTCTCTTATTTGGGGACCATTTCATTCGCCCCTCTACCGTTGCAAAGTGATCAATGAGTTCTATCAACTTTCCGGTTTGGATGATTTGTGATTGGGATTCGACCCGAGATATAATTTCTTGAGTCAGTTCTTTTGAGGCACCCGACGGATCAACTTGAAATACCAAGACTGATCTAAAGTGAGAAATTAAATCAGTAAGGAGTTGGCTTAGTTCTTTGCCTGCTTCTGATTGTTCATAAATAGTTGATAAGGCTTTGACCGTATCTTTCTGAATGATTGAAGATCCGAGTCCGGTGATGGTTTCAATGCCTGTAAAACCAAACACTTCTAAAACGTCTGATTCTGCAATCGTCTCTCCACAAAACGCCACGAGTTGATCTAACATGGATTGGGCGTCTCGCATTCCACCATCTGCTCCTTTTGCTATTGCTGTAGCGGCTACTGGATCCAAGTTAATTCCCTCTTCACTCGCTATGTGGCTAAGCTGTTCTGCGATGACCTTTGTCGGAATTCTTCTTAGATCAAACCTTTGGCATCTTGAAATAATAGTTGGTAATATTTTAGTGGCTTCGGTCGTAGCAAAAATAAACTTCACATGTTCAGGAGGTTCTTCGAGTGTTTTAAGGAGGGCGTTAAATGCTGCATTCGAAAGCATGTGCACCTCATCAATATAATAAATTTTATACTTACCACTNGATGGAGCAAATTTAACATTATCCCGAAGTTCACGGACCTGTTCGACGCCATTGTTACTTGCTCCATCAATTTCCAAAACGTCAAGACATCGGCCTTCTGCAATTTCTTTACATATTTCTTCGTTAGGATCAAAATCAACTTTTGGACCGCCTTCACAATTGAGTGCTTTTGCCAGTATTCTGGCTGTTGATGTTTTTCCTGTTCCTCTGGGTCCAACAAAGAGGTAGGCGTGAGCAAGTCGGTTCTGCTCGATAGCGTTGGCCAGAGTTCTGACAACGTGATCTTGTCCAAGGATATCCTTGAATGATAGGGGCCGATATTTACGTGCAAAGACCTGATAACTTGTATTCACAGGTCCTACTTTATTGAGAGATCTCGTTTTGTGAATCTTTTTCAGTTGGACATTTAGTCAAAGTTATCGCTTTTTGGTCAGTAATGAGTGAACATGAAGCCATTGGAATAATTGCCGGAAACGGTATTTATCCCTCTATTTTTGCTCAAGGAGCCCGTTCAGAGGGTGTAAATAGCCTAGTTGCTGCAGCTTTTGAGGGTGAAACGGATCCTTCTATTGAAGAAATTGCTGATGAAGTTTCATGGATGAGGGTTGGTCAACTCAGTAAAATGATTAAATTTTTCGAACAGCANNAAATTACTAAGGCGGTAATGGTGGGCCAGATTGCTCCAAAGAACTTATTTGATTTGAGGCCTGATATGAGAACTTTGATGCTTCTTGGAAGACTNAAGGAGCGAAATGCAGAATCCATATTTAATGGTATCGGTGAGGAGCTTGCGAAAAGCGGCATCGAGCTAATTCCAGCAACCACTTTTCTGGATGATTTATTACCTGATCNTGGNCATGTNTGTGGTCCTAAACCTGCCAAACGGGTTATCGAAGATGCTGCTTTNGGTTTTAANATAGCGAAGGAGGTGAGNCGTTTGGATATTGGACAAACTGTTGTNGTGAAGAAGGGAACTGTATTGGCTGTTGAGGGATTTGAGGGAACTAACAAGGCAATACAGCGAGGTGGAGAACTTGGGCGTGGTGATGCGGTTGTGGTAAAAGTTTCCAAGCCTAATCAAGATTTAAGATTTGATGTTCCATGCATTGGTCCTGACACCATTGAGACCGCTGCTTCCTACTCGGTGTCAGCAATCATTGTTGAAGCCAACAAGACATTGCTTCTAGGAAAAAATGAAATTGAAATTAGTGCAGAGAGGAACGGAGTTACCGTTTACGCATACAAGGAATAAAAAATAGAATCAAAAGATGAGTAATAAAATGAGAGCTGGAGTTATTGGGGTGGGGGCTATCGGTAAGAATCATGCTAGAATATACTCTGAGATTGATACTGCTGAATTGGTTGCGATATATGACACGAATAAGGAGGCTGCAGAGTCAATGGTAAGCTCGTATGGTGGTGAGGTTTCGAATTCGATAGAAGAATTTATTGACCTTGTTGATGTAGTGTCAATTGCAACTCCCACGAGTACTCATCGATCAATAGGAGAGTTATTGTTAAATAACAATAAGCATGTGCTTATAGAAAAACCTATAGCTGATACCACTGATGATGCTCTAATATTGGTTAACTTAGCTGCCGAGAAGGGATGTGTTTTGCAAGTTGGTCATATTGAGCGTTTTAATCCAGTGCTTGGGGAAATTGAGGAGAGGTTAAAGGATCCTAGGTTTATCGAGGTTCATCGTTTATCTCCTTTTCCTAATCGGTCAATGGATATTGGTGTTGTTCTAGATTTGATGATTCATGATTTGGAGATCGTTCTTCATTTGGTTAAATCAAAAGTTAAAAGCATTGACGCGGTCGGTGTGCCTGTATTGACTCATCGAGAAGATATTGCCAACGCAAGAATACGCTTTGAATCAGGATGTGTGGCCAATATTACTGCAAGCCGTATTTCACCTGAAAAGATGCGCAAGTTGAGAGTTTTCGAAGGTGATAGTTATCTCTCACTTGATTATCAGGCCCAGGAAGGTCAATTCTATTGGAAGGACGGAATGGAGATCAAAGTTGAGCCTGTCCAAGTCGAAAAGGATGAACCCCTAAAACTAGAACTAGAAGCTTTTGTTGAGTGTTCGGCCGCTGGCCGACGACCCGCAGTATCTGGGCAAGAGGCAACAGCGGCGCTCGATCTTGCAATTGAAATTACTGATCTTATCGAGTCTGGAAACAGTAAAGAGTAGATTAAATAATATGAACATCAAAGCTTACATTGTTGCTGGGGAGGTCAGCGGTGATAATCACGGGTCAGGTTTGATGTCTGAAATGATCAATTTATGTGAGGGAATTGAATTTTACGGTATGGGTGGTCCGTCCATGGCAAATTATTCTAACCGAGTCCAGAATTGGATTAATGAATCTGCAGTGGTTGGATTTTGGGAAGTCATTAAAAAATATCGTTATTTCAAAAGATTATTCGATGAAGTCATTCAGGAAATTGAGGACTTAGATCCTGAAGTGGTTATTCTTGTCGATTATCCAGGGTTTAATCTGAGGCTCGCTGAGGCTATTAGACAGAGAGGAATTGACACTAAAATTGTTTATTATATTAGTCCTCAAGTATGGGCTTGGAAGCGTGGTCGCATCAAGCGTATGGCTATAAACATTGATTGCATGCTTTGCCTTTTTCCTTTTGAAGTGACATTCTTTGAGGGTTCTGGCCTAGATGCTAGATTTGTCGGTCACCCTATTGCGGAGACTTTAACTGAGCTCAGAGATCAAGATCTAAGAGATGATAACGTTGTTGCACTTCTTCCTGGAAGCCGAGACAGAGAAATTGAAAAAATTTTTCCTGTCATGCTGGAGGCGGCCAAGGATGTATTAAAGATAGAACCGGACATTCATTTTGAAGCTTCTGCTGCGAGCGAGAAGTGTGCAGAACGAATGAAAGCAATGGCATTGGAAAAAGAAGTTCCTTGTAAAGTGAGTTTAGGAAATGCTAACGAACTAATGTCTAGAGCATCTTGCGGTGCCGTTGCTTCTGGCACAGCTACTCTTGAGGCTGCATTTCTTGGTCTGCCTTATTGTCTGGTCTATAGGGTTTCAAATTTAACCTATTTTCTAGCAAAAGGGTTAATAGCCGTTGATTTTCTTGGTATGGCTAATTTACTAGCCGGTAGAGAACTCGTAAGAGAATTTCTCCAATTTGATGCAAATTCTGAAAAAATTTCATCTGAACTTCTAAGACTCATCGTTTCTAAAGATGAGAGATATGCGCTTTCAGATAATCTAAAAAAAGTAACTAGTCTATTGGCTCAACCAGGTGCATATGAAACAGCTGCGAAAACCGTTTTTGAGGCACTCAATTAACAATAGTATTTTAATTATTTAAGGGGACAATGAAGCAGTCTAGTGTAATAAAGTTTTGTCTGATTGCAGTGCCTTTAGGAATAACACTTATTGGAGCGTTTTCTCTAATTTATTCATTTAATGCACCTGCTTCTAAGCCTCGAGAAGGAGGACGCTCTGTTCTTAATGTTAATGTTCTATCCACGCCTGAAGAACTTAGATCTTGGGTAAAAAGGCAAACAAATGATATTGGTCCAAGGCCTTGGAATAATGCAGATCAAACTAGAGTCACTGCTAAATGGATCGAATCTGAACTTAGCGAAGAAAACATTGGATACAGACCCAAAATTACATTTCTTGAAGATAATAAAAGTTACCGGATGGTCGAGGCTGAGTTGGCGGGTGAAAAAACACCTAGCGAGGTATTGCTGATCATTTCAAGTTTCAGCTCTCCTGAAGTTGGTCNTGGTGACCATTCTGGTGCTTCGCAAATTTCTATGATGCTCGGTTTGGCTAGATATTTTGTTAATACCGAGAACGCGAGAACTCTTAGATTTGTGGCATCGCCNTCCAGTTATCCGGATGTGAATGGAAGAAAAAAATTAGGATCTTCTTATGTTGCCAAAAAATCAAAACGGCCTTCGGAAAAAATTATTGGTGTTATTGAAATCGGTACACTTGGATTTTTTTCTCAAGAGGAAAATAGTCAATCCTCCATACAAGAATTTAATATTAACCTNCCTAANAAGGGTGATTTTATTGCTTTCATAGGAGACAAATTTTCACATCAGTCGATGGGTTCGATTATTTCAGGTCTTATAAAAAGTATCGATTTGCCTGTTCAAAAAGTCTTATTAGACAACAATCAGTTGGAGGCATTCAGTGGACTCTCTTTATTCCGAAATAGTGGATATCCAATTATCAAGATATCTGATACTGGTAGCTTAAGATATAGCTCAGCTGACACTCCTAAAAAAATAGATTATCATAAAAATGCCCAACTACTTAAGGCCATGAGTTTAGTAATAAGTGATGAGCTNAATCCCTAGACGTCACCCCTGACTATGATTTTCTTTTTGCCTCCATTTTTCATTTTGCCCGTGCTGTAAAGAAGTTTGAGAGGGGTTTTCTTGAGATTAGATTTTTTGTAAACATTGATTTCCAGATGGGGTTTACTTTTCCCTTTATCTGGTCTTCCTCTGAGTTCGCGAGCTTCCACAAATAATTGGTTCACACCGTTTTTTAGCCCTCCAAGTATTAGACCTTTATGGACGTTATCAATAACCATGTGCGTCGATCTTTCTTCGACCTTTACTCTGGTTTCGTAACCAATTGAAATAATTTCAATGTATCCAACCAATTCAGGGATGGGAGAAATCTTTGGGATAATTGGGGCTTTGCTAGGCGGTCTAAATTGAGGGCTGTCCAAAAAAGAAAAGTCGCCTGATTTTGCGGCAGCTGTAATTTCCTCCGTATTGTTGAGACTCATAAATCTAGAGGTTCCAAATTTCCATTGCTCTTTTTCTTTAACAAACATGAGAAAAAGAAGACCTTCTGGAACTTCAACTTCTTCATTTTCTCCAAAGTTTGGCTTTCCAAAATAAACTAATTGAGCGGTTGGCCCATTGATCATTAGTTTAGCTTTTTTCATTTCATCAACCTTTGGTGGAGATACTTGAGTTTCGAATAATGATTCAGGCCATTTTTTCTTTTGGGAAACAATCATATTGCGAATCCCAACTTTGCGAAACGTGGCTGTCGTTTGTTGCCATGTATCTAAATTGCCTTCATTCATTGCCTTACTCCATTTTTGAAAAATGGATAACATTTCCATCTCAAGTTCCTTTTTGTCAGATTCCTNGGCTCTTAGATCAACAACTATNAAAAAAGTTAGAAACAGTGTTCTTGCGAGAACAGCTAATAATTTNTTTCTTTTCATTTTATTAATGAACGGAAATTTTTGGTACCGAATTTAAAAGTTGTTTTGTGTAGTCGTGTTGCGGATTCTCCATGATGATTTCGGCATCTCCAAGTTCGACAATTTTACCAAAATACATGACGGCTACTCGGTCCGCTATATACCGTACGACACTTAAGTCATGAGAAATAAAAAGCATAGTTAGATTTAGGTTATCAACTAGTTCTTTTAAAAGGTTAAGTATTTGAGATTGAATCGACACGTCTAGAGCCGATACTGGCTCGTCAGCGATGATTAATTTAGGCTCAGGCGCAAGAGCTCTAGCAATAGCTATTCTCTGTCTTTGTCCCCCTGAAAATTCATGAGGATATTTGCGAATAAATCGATGATCTAAACCAACCATTTCCATCAATGAAATCACTTTTTCTTTTAACTCTAATTTTGAGAGTCCAGGATTTCTAGTGAGCACAGCCTCACTGAGAGTCGACCAAACTGTCATTCTTGGATTCAGAGACGCGTACGGGTCTTGGAAAATCATTTGGAAGTCGAGCCTCTTCGATCTAATTTCNTTTGTTTTGAGGTCCGTAAGATTTTCACCTTCTAGCACAATACTACCTTCGGTTGGTTCTATTAACTGCATGATGAGTCTCGATAATGTGGATTTACCACAGCCTGACTCGCCAACCAGTCCGAGGATTTTTCCCTCTTCAATACTTAAGCTGACACCATCAACAGCCTTAACAACTTCTTTAGAGGAGGTAAATAACCCACTACTTTTGGTGGTGAAATATTTTTTAATATCAATTAACTCAAGGTAAGGCATTTAATAAACTAGATTAGATTAGCAGAGGCAGCCTGGACAGTCTTGAACCCAATGATTTGAGTNAATTTGTTTAAACTCAGGTGTTTCATTNGTTAAGCATTTTTCTCTATCTCCAATTTCATTTCTCGGACCGAATGCACATCCCATAATGCGCTCGGCCAGATTAGGAGGGAGCCCAGAAATTGTGTGNAGTTTTTTACCTTTTATTTGTGTGGCTGGTATGGATTGTAATAGAGAACGTGTATATGCATGAAGAGGATTAGANAAGAGTTCTTTGGAGCTTGCTCTTTCAACAATCTTTCCGGCATACATGACATTGACCTCATCACAAATTTCTGAGATGACTGCAAGATCATGAGTGATGAAAACTACAGAGGTTCCCAGCTCCTCTTGTCTAGATTTTATGAGTTCAAGAATTTGTTTTTGTACTGTTACATCGAGNGCGGTCGTGGGCTCGTCAGCTATTAGAATTTCGGGTTTAGTAATCAGAGCCATTGCGATCATGGCCCTTTGCCGCATTCCACCGGAAAACTCATGAGGATACATATCAACTCTCTTTTCAGGATCAGGGATACCGACCTCTCTCAATGCATTTACAGCCTCTTTCTTTGCAGTCCTCTTATCCATTCCCATATGAATTCGTAAAGGTTCTGTAATCTGTGTAGAAATTCGAAGATAAGGATTGAGACATGTCATTGGATCCTGAAAAATCATACTGATGCGTTTTCCTCTGATTTTACAAAGATCATCCTCGGTACATTTGAGTAAGTCTATGCCATCAAAAATGGCCGATCCGTCTTCTATCTTACCTGGCGGCATAGGAACTAGCCCGAGTAGAGAATAACAGGTTACTGATTTNCCTGAACCTGACTCACCAACTATTCCAACTGTCTTTCCTTTTTCGACAGGAAAAGAAACACCGTCTACAGCGCGTACGATTCCATCACGAGTATGAAAGTGTGTTTTTAGATTATTAACTTCAAGTAGTGGCATTAGGTGAATCTTTTTAGTCCTTTGACGCCCTTACGTCGAGTGCATCTCTTAGCCCATCGCCAAGAAAATTAAATGCAAATAATGTTAATGAGAAAAAGATCCCAGGAATGATTAGGAGATAAAGCTGAGTTTCTAAAAAATCAGCCCCTTCTTTAATTAAAATCCCCCAAGAACTGTTAGGTGCCTCAATGCCGACACCAAGGTAAGANAGCGAAGCTTCAAAAAGTATAAAGCTTGGTATGGTGAGGGTTGCATAGACAATAGCAGGTCCAAGTGTATTAGGAACGATATGNCTAAAAAGAATCCTAAGTTTTGATAAACCTAGTGATGTCGCGGCTTCAACAAATTCCTGTTCTTTGATCGCCATGACCTGGGTTCTTGTGATTCNAGCCAAGGTCAACCATCCAAGGGCTCCGATCGCGAAAAATAGAGGAACGATGTTGGCAAAGCGCCCCAACCAACTGAGATACTCTTCCATCGGCCCTGCAATAACAACCTTTAGAACAATTACTAAGACGAGAAATGGAATCGCATAAAGTGTGTCGACAATCCGCATCATGATGGCGTCGGTTCGTCCTCCAGCATAACCCGAAATGGCTCCGTATGTTATTCCAATTATAAGAGCNACTCCAGTNGCCACGAATCCAACTAGCATTGAAATTTGTCCACCAAAAAGAATTCTAGAAAATAGATCCCTTCCTAACTGGTCGGTCCCCATAATATGATCCGCGGATGGAGACGCGAAACGATTTGCNAGGTTTTGNTCATTNGGATCATCAACAAAAGGTAAANGTGCTACAATAAAGCAAACAATGAGCATAAAGCCGATGAAGCACATNCTAATCATTGCCAGTTTATTTTTGCGCAGCCTACTCCAGGCATCCTTTCCTAGGGAGGAGCCTTTTTCGAGTTCACTTTCTGTTGGCAAAGAAATTCGCATTTTAGGTTTTCTCTAGTCTGATTCTTGGATTTAGAGAGGCCGCAATTAAATCTGCTGCAAGGTTCATTATTACTATGAGAAGGCCATAGAAAAGAACGACACCTCTCAAGACAAAAGGGTCTCTTTTAATGGCTGCATTAACAAAATGTTGCCCCATGCCAGGAACCTGGAAAATTGTTTCTACTATGAAAGAGCCACTAATTAATGCGGCGAATGCTGGACCAATGAAAGCCACTGAGGGTAATAGCCCTCCTCTTAGTGCATGCTTAATCACTACCGAAAATGTTTTGAGACCTTTTGCTTTTGCCGTTCTAATATAATCCTGATTAAGAACTTCCAACATTGAACCTCTGGTAAGTCTTGCGAGGTAAGCAGCGGTTCCTAGCCCGAGTGTTATCGAGGGTAAAATAATATCTAAAGGATGCCCCCACCCCGCTATTTTCAATGCAGGAATTTTAGCAGCAAGAGTTAGCTGAAGTGCTGGGCCAATGATAAAACTTGGAATGCATATTCCAATCATTGCTATAGCCATACCGCCATAGTCGATAACGGTATTTTTTCTTGTCGCCGATAGTATGCCAATAGGCACCCCTATACCTACAGAAATGAATAATGCCGAAATTCCTAAGATTAAAGATGCTGGAAAAGATTGAATAATAATATCCCAGACCGGACGATTTTTTTCGGTTGATACGCCAAGAGATCCCTCGGTGATTAAATTTTTAGGATATATGAGGTATTGTTTCCAGAGAGGTTGATCAAGACCCCAGGCCTTCTTCATGTTTTCTCTGACCTCGGGAGAAATATTTTTTTCATTTGAGGAGAACGGATCTCCGGGCATCCAGCCTACTAAAAAAAATACAATCGTGTAGAGAGCAAGCATGACTAATAGTCCCTGAAGAAGTCTCTGGAGTATGTATTTCAACATTTTCTAAGATGATAATGGATATTTTGCTAGTCTGCTACGAGATCAAGAAACTTGTAAGGATGATTATCAAGGATTAAAGGGTCCCAGCCTTTGACATGATTATGGATTAAATAATTTCTNGTGTACCAGTAAATGGGTAGAATTGGCCTTTCATCGAGAAAAAGTTTTTCAGCTTTTTCAAGGATTCCATACCGTTCTTTCTGTCCTGCTGTTCTCTCTGCTTCACCAAGGAGTTCCTCAAACTCTTCGCTCGACCAATTAGTTCTGTTGTTACCACCATCCTTAATCCACATATCCAAAAAAGTAAGAGGATCCATGTAATCACCTATCCAGCCNCCTGCTGCAAGGTCATATTCTTTACTCATCATTGTATTTAAATAGGATGTCCATTCCATTTGTTGAATGCTAATCTCGATGCCAAGATATTTTTTCCACATTGCCTGCAAAGCTTCTGCTAGTCTTTTGGAAGACTCTCTGTCAGTGGTCAAGAAGTTGATCTTTGGAAAGCCCTCGCCATTGGGATAACCTGCATCTTCTAATAGTTTTTTCGCCTTATCTGGATCAAACTTGATGTCGCCAGGTGAATTGTAACCAACAAAAGGTGGGACGATTCCTGCCGCAGGGGATTGATTTCCCATAGTGACGTAGTCTATGATATCCTGTTGGTTAATGGTAATTGATAAAGCTTCTCTAATTCTAACATCTTGTAGAGGACTCTTTTTTACGTTGCATCGAATAAAATAAGTTCCGAAATAGAATTCATTTCGGGTCATATCCTTAAAGTTTTTTCTGGAGTATTCAATTAGGTCTGGAGCGATGGTGTAAGTGATATGTAACTGTTCGTTATAAAACATTCTGTCTTCAGTGAATGAGTTGCTAATTGGTAAAAACCGAATGCCATTAAGAGCTACGTTTTTGGTGTCCCAGTAAACTGGATTTTTTTGTATTTCGATATGGTCATTGAGTTTCCATGACTTTAGGGTGAACGCACCGTTGGATTGAATGTTTTTTGGCTTTGTCCAAGGATTAAATCGATCCTCTGCCTTTCCATGTTTTAGGATAATATGTTTAGGCACTGGGAACCATGTGTAGTGTTTAGTTATTTCTGGAAGGAATGGAATCGGTGAACGAAGATTGACTTTCAGAGTGTGCGGATCAGGAGCAGAGACCTTGACCGTTGAAAAGTCTTTTGTTTTTCCTTTGTGAAAATCTTCAGCACCGATGATGTAGTAAAGCATGAATGAGTATTCAGAACCCAGTGCTGGAGTTAATATTCTTTGGAATGAAAAAAGAAAATCCTCTGCGGTTAAAGGAGCGCCGTCAGACCATTTAGCATCTTTTCTCAAATTAAAAATCCACTCCGTTGGATTTTTAGGATCAGTTGGCCCCCAAGATTCAGCTACACCGGGCAAGGCGACTCCATCTTTAGAGGGGTGCTCGATTACTAAGCCTTCAAATAGTCCTCTTATTATATTATTTTCAAGGACTCCACTTACGATATGAGGATCAAGTCCCCTTGGTTCGGCCGTGTTCCCCATAAGAAGAATTTTCTCTTTGGTGGCACGGTTGACAGGCGAATCTTGTGCACAACTAACCAAAAAAAGCGCAGTCATTGTAATGATTGGGGCCAGTACGATTCGCATTTATGAGTAATTTGAACTCACTTTGGCTCAAGGTCACGTCATTTTTATCATTTAAGATGTTAAATAAAAAGAGTTGATCCTTCAATTCCGCCCGATAGGATCATATTTTACAAGTATTGATGAGAGATTACTTTATCAGGCGTTTCCTGCTCATCCCCCCAACCTTGTTGGGAGTAACTTTGATTGTATTCTTTATTACTCGGTTTGTACCGGGGGGGCCCATAGAGCATTATCTCGAAGAGGCTCAAAAAGCATCAGAGGGAGGGAGTTCCTCCGGAGGACAAATGTCAGGAGGCATGAGTGAGGAACAAATTGAAAAACTTGAGGAAGAATATGGTTACGACAAGCCAATATTAATTTCCTATCTTCAATGGCTAGGTCTCTGGCCCAGGGAGCGTTCAATTAGTAAGGCAGAATTTAGAGATGTCGGTGGCGATAAAATTGGCGGTGGTAATTTAATAACAGATCCAAAGAATCAGTCCCTTTTAGTTCTAAGTAATGATGGTCGGCAAGTTCGAGTTGATAGAACTTCAAAAGAAGGAATCGAGACCAAGCTTGTAACTCCAGAAATGAAAATTGCTGACTGGAAAAATGAAACGCAATGGCAATTTAGAATTGAAACGGTAGAGGATCGTAAAGCTAGGTGGGCCAGAAGGTATGATCGAAATATTGAAGAAGCACCTCAAAACTACGATGACCGAGTTGTCGCTTACAAAAAAAAGTTCTCAGGATTATTACAGGGGCAACTAGGTAAGTCGGCTAACTTTGGAGATCCTGTATGGTTGCTTATCAAAGATAGAATTCCTATAGCTCTTTATTTTGGAATTTTAACTGCGCTCATTACTTATGGAATTTCACTTCCTCTAGGAATTCTAAAAGCCATCAAACATCGCACCTTTATTGATAATCTAAGTTCAGTTTTAATTTTCGTGGGATATGCTATTCCTGGTTTTGCGCTCGGTGCAGTGATGCTGATTTATCTTGGCGCTCGTGGCGGTTATTTCCCACTTTTTGGTTTAACGAGTCCAGATTTTTCTGAAATGAGTTTACCAGATAAAATTTTTGATTTAACACATCACACAATTTTGCCATTAAGCTGTTACGTAATTGGTGGTTTTGCTTGGCTCACTATGATGATGAAAAATAATCTCATGGAGAATTTGGCCACTGATTATGTTCGTACAGCGGTGGCAAAAGGAGTTCATTTTCGTGCTGCTGTTTTTAAGCATGCATTCAGGAATTCAATCATTCCAATCGCTTCCACCATGGGTCAATTGATCACAATTATCGTGGGAGGAAGTATTTTAGTTGAATCAGTTTTTGATATTCAAGGCTTCGGGCTCCTTCAGTATCAAGCTCTTCTTGGGCGTGACCAGACTGTAATAATGGGTACTCTTACCATTGCGGCAACTCTTCTCCTCATTGGAAATATTCTCTCAGATATTATTGTCGCCCTGATTGACCCAAGGGTGAAATTTAAATAAGAAATGATAGCGAGACTGATTGGCCCCTTTATCTGTTTGATTGCACTATTAGGCTGTATTGGAGAGTTTTTTAAGCTTGAGTTTCCGACCGTTCGTTTTTCGTTTAATCTTGCGAGAGAGATCAATTTTCTAAGTCCATGGTTTGGTTGGGCGAGTATGGGAATTTTATTTCTTTTCGGTCTTTTAATAACCATTAAACTAAAATCTGGATTTCGATTTACTCCGATGACAGAACGGAGAATTGAGCGTTTTAAGTCCATCCGCCGAGGTTATTTGTCTCTTTGGATAGTTATTTTGTTAGGATCTTTAGCATCTCTTGATCATTTGATCGTGGGTAATGAAGCTCTATTCGTCAAATATAACGGAAGAAACTATTTTCCTGCNTTGACCCGCAATTTGGAAAAAGGTGAACTTTTTGGTATGGANGGTGATGCGGCTCAGGCGCCCGCTGATTATAGGGATCTCAAGAAACAGGCAGGTAATGATGATAGTCTATACGTTTTAATGCCTCTTATTGGCTATGCCCCAACAGGTGATACNGTNGCAGCGATATCAAAATCTCTAAGAGAAAAAAATGGAATTTTAATNAAAGGATCNAAACCCTTTTCTGGCCTTGCTTCAAAACTTTATAATCCTGATGAGCCAGAGCGAAAACATCTTAGATTTCGGTACCGCGAAGGTATTAAAAATGGCCCCGCTGACGGCTGGGANGAGGAAGGTGTGCGTATTTATGGAGCACAATATACAGATGGTGAATTNGTTGAGGGTTCTCGGTCGTGGAATGGAATAGGAGATATTGAACAATTTTTGGATAAAAAATCAACAAGCCCTAGAGAAGTTTATTATGCNCCATCACCCCCAAGTTATAGTGATGGCCAGAAACATTTGNTAGGCACAACTTCCAGAGGGTATGACGTCGTTGCTTATCTTTTTGGCGGTCTTCAAGTAAATTTTAAAGCAGCATTAGTTTATATTCCATTGGTTTACATCCTTGGTGTAAGTATTGGGCTACTGATGGGATTTTTTGCGGGGTGGTTTGATATAATATTACAAAGGTTCATTGAAATTCTTTCCAACGTTCCGTTTTTATTTGTTGTGATGATAGCAAGTACCGCTGTTCCAGAAAAACTCAAAGAATCCGCGGGGCTTTGGATGATATTNAGTATTCTATTAATCTTCGGTTGGATGGGGATGACATATCTAATGAGAACATCAGCGCTTAAAGAAAAACAGAGGGATTATATTGCGGCCAGTCGAGTTATCGGAGCATCTACTCCAAGAATTTTGTTTAGACATCTTCTTCCCAATTCAATTGCAATTGTNATTACGTTGGTTCCTTTTTCAGTTTCTAGCCTCATTNTATCATTAACTTCTTTGGACTATCTCGGTTTTGGGTTGCCCGCCAAATATGCAACTTGGGGTCAATTGCTTCGTGATGGTCTTGATAATTTGGCTGCCCCATGGCTTGCGACCTCATCGTTTATTGTTCTTGTTGGTTTGTTGATATTGATTACNTTTATAGGGGAAGCAGTCAGGGAAGCCTTCGATCCGAAAAAATTTAGTTTTTACCGTTAAGCTGATGCGATCAATACCTCTTATATTCATTGTGATATTTTTTCTTTGCTCTTGCGGTAANGAGGATAGTCTGAATGAAAATGGTGCAAATTTTGAATCTTGGTATCCTCGTTACAATAATTATATAAGTAGTTGGCTCACTGAAGAAGTGAGTGCNAGAGAAAAAGCAATCAGTGAACTTAATAAAGAGCTGGAAATTGCTCGTTCAAAAGATCTAGCTGATGACGAGGAAACAAAAAAAACTGAGGATCTAATTAAAAAAGTTAGTGAACAGATTGTCGAAAAGAAAAGGGAGTACGAGCGTTTTAAATCTAGGCAAGAGCTTGGTGATTACATCGCCATTTTNTCTGAGGACTTGATTCCTAAAGGGCTTAAATGGGAAAATGGCCAAGAGCAGCCAGAGATTGGGGACTCTAATTCAAAAAAAGGAGGTGCATTTAGATATTTCATCACTTCTTTTCCGCCCACCATAAGACCCTTTGGTCCAAACTCCAATAACTCATTTCGTGGTGAGCTTTATGATAATATTGAAATTGGCCTGATTGATCTTCATCCTCAGACTGGTGCTGTTATCCCAGGTGTGGCTGAGGAATGGGCAATAGCAGATGATAAGAAAACTGTTTTCTTCAAACTTGATCCTGATGCTAAATACAATGATGGCGAGCCTGTNAAAGCAATTGATTTTCTCTGGTTTGTTTATCTTCGTGCCTCTGATAATGTTGTTACACCTTGGTTTAAACAGTATCTCAGAGAGCAATTTGCAAGNGTTGCTGTATACGGAGAAGGCGTAGTAGCGGTCACTTTGCCCGAACCAAAACCTAAAATTCCCTATTTTGCTAGTATTCCTCCTGCGGCGTCACATTTTTACAAGGATTACGGTCCGGATTATAAGGAACGTTATCAATGGAAAGTTCCTCCAACAACCGCAGCATATACGGTCAACGATGGGGACATTGTTAAAGGAGTTTCCATCACACTTTCAAGAGATAAAAATTGGTGGGCTAAGGATAAGAAATTTTATCGTCACCGATTTAATACAGACAAAATACGTTATACGGTCGTTAGAGATATTTCTAAGGCATGGGAGCTTTTTAGGGCAGGAGAGCTAGATTATTTCCCAATATCATTACCAGAATACTGGTATGAAAAGTCTGAAATGGAACCCGTTTTCGACGGTTACGTTGAAAGGTATACTTGGTATAATCAGTATCCCAGAATTCCATGGTCCTTATACATTAACTCAGCGATTGCTCCACTCAATGATATTAACATCAGGCTGGGAATCAATTACGCGACTAATTGGCAGAAGGTCATTGATGTGATATTTCGAGGTGATGCCTCAAGGCTACCGGGTTGGACTAAGGGTTATGGGAGGTTTGATAATCCTGAAATCACTGCGAGGCCTTTCTCTGTTGCTCAGGCGAAAGAGTACTTTGCTAAGGCTGGTTACTCCGAAGAAGGTGATGATGGTATTCTGAAAAACAAAGAAGGTAAAAGGCTAGAGGTAGTGCTCACATATTCGAGAATTCCTGTCAGGGAAAAAATGATGGGTATTCTTAAGGAGGAGGCAAGAAAAGCTGGCCTTGACTTTGTTTTAGATGGTCTAGATCACACAGTCGTTTACAAAAAAGAGATGGCCAAAGAGCATCAGGTTGTTTTTTCTGCTTGGGGATTTAGGCCCCCTTATCCAAGGTTTTATGAATACTTTCACTCAAATAACGCATACGATGACAAAGGGAACTTGAAGCCCAACACTAATAATGTTTTTTCATTTCGTGATGAGAGGATGGATCAGTTAGCCGTTGCGTATAGGAATGCGACTAGTGAAGATGAATTAGAAAGCACTGCACATGAGATGCAACAAATTATTCATGATTCTGGAGTCTATGTGCCAGGCTACATGACAGAATTTTCTAGAGTTGGATGCTGGAGGTGGCTTCGTTGGCCTAACTCTGAATTTACTGAATTTGCTCCACCANTGGTCTATGTGCCCATGGAGAGTTATGTTTATTGGATTGATGAAGGGATTAAAAATGAAACGCTTGAGGCTAAAAGAGCGGGTAAAAAGTTTCCTGAGGTTCAAGAGGTAAAAGACCGATATCAAACCAAACTTGAAAAAATTTCTAAGACTGATGGATAACTTGTTGGAGGTAACAAATTTGAAAACTGGATTTGATACTGAGCGAGGGCTTATTCGCGCTGTGGATGGCGTTACTTTTGAAATAGACAAAGGGAAAACGACTGGAGTGGTGGGAGAGTCAGGCTGTGGAAAGACGGTTACAGCAATGTCCATCGTTGACCTTTTACCAAAACCTTCTGGTCAAATTTTGGGAGGCAATATCCGCCTCAATGGTAAGGAGCTTGTCGGAATCGAATCAGATAAGATGCATCAGATCAGGGGAAACGAGATAGGAGTTATTTTTCAGGAACCNATGGCCGCATTAAATCCGGTCCAAAGAATAGGCAAACAAATTATGGAAGCGCTGATTCTTCANAAGGGAATGAATAAACGGGAAGCGCTTCAGAAGGCTGTTGAACTACTAGAAGCTGTTGGAATTCCTTCCCCAGATAGAAGAGTTGTTGAGTATCCTCATCAACTCTCTGGAGGAATGAGGCAGAGGGTTATGATTGCCATNGCGCTCTCATGTGAGCCTGACCTTTTGATTGCTGATGAGCCTACCACAGCTCTTGATGTTACAGTTCAGGCCCAGATTTTAAATTTGATTTCTAAGATGCAGGATAGTCTGGGTATGGCGGTGATGCTTATTACACATGATCTTGGAGTCATTGCTGAACAATGTGATGAGGTTATTGTAATGTACGCTGGTAGGATAGTTGAAAGAGCACCTGTTACAGAATTGTTTTCCAATCCTCTTCACGCCTATACAAAGGGTCTTTTNGCATCAATGCCTCGATTGGATAGTGTTCGTAAGTCTGAGCTTCCAACGATTTCGGGTCAAGTTGCTCCCATCCATGAATTCGTTATTGGTTGCCGATTCTGTCAACGAATGGGAAAAGCTGAAAATATTGATATGAGGCCAGATTATACGGAAATTAGCTCAGGGCATTTTGTTGAAAATTGTTCTCAGTGTCTCGAAGGGTTTAATGAATAAAATGACTCAAGAATCCAATACTTCTAATTTACTGGAGATCAAAGATCTTAAAATGCATTTCCCTGTTAGAGGTGGTATTTTTGGGCGCAAGATAGGAAGTGTACATGCTGTTGATGGAGTCAGTTTTAAGATTGCTGAGGGTTCGACTCTTGGCTTAGTAGGAGAATCAGGTTGTGGTAAATCCACGCTGGGTAAATCTATCGTGAGGCTTTATAAACCAACTTCTGGAAAGATAATATTTGATAATAAAAATATTACCAATATGGGGCAGGGAAGTTTAAGGCCTTACCGTAAAGACTTTCAAATGGTGTTCCAAGATCCTGCCGAATCTCTAGACGCAAGAATGTCTGTAGCTCAACTCATAAGTGAGCCAATGGTGATTCAAAAAATTGGAGACAGAGGAAGTCGAAGAGAAAGAGTTTACGAGTTACTTGATCGCGTAGGGTTACCAAAAAGTTCAGCCGATAAATTTTCTTTTGAGTTTTCCGGTGGTCAGAGACAGAGGATTGGTATTGCACGTGCGTTAGCGGTTAATCCCAAGCTCATTGTTTTAGATGAACCTGTATCGGCGCTTGATGTATCGGTTCAGAGTCAGGTTCTAAACCTGTTGATGGAGTTGCAACGTGACCTTCACCTTGCTTATCTTTTTATCGCCCATGATTTGGCTGTTGTTAAGCACGTTAGTGACTGGATCGCAGTCATGTATTTAGGAAAAATTGTTGAAATGGCTGAGGCTGATACGATTTACAACAATCCTAGGCATTCCTATACCAAGGCTTTGATTAATGCCATACCAGTTAATGATCCCAACAAGAGACATGATAGACAGCCTTTGGAGGGAGAAGTGCCGTCTCCTATAAATCCTCCAGAAGGATGCGCCTTTGGTCATAGGATTGGGGCTCCTTTATATGAGAAGAGTAAGGAGAAAGATATTAATCTATTTGAAATAGAGCCCAATCATTGGGTCTCTGATTGTCCATGCTGTGTGGAAGAATAATTTCAATATTATTCTTCTAATACTCTTATCCTGTAAAATACTTTGCGATTCTCTATTGGATCATTGTCCACGAAAGAGGTAGTCTCTTTCTTGCCTGTTACGCCATCATCAAGTTCGTTCCATTCTATCATATCAATTGAGGAGTCCACTGCATAGGCCTTACCTGAAATTGAATTCCAATTAATTGTTGTAGTTTTGGAATCTGAATAATAAGAATTGTATTAATCTGGAAGTAAGCTATGCCTCCTGTAATAGAATCAAGGTGTTGCTGAAAAAAGATTGCTCCTTATCACTGTTAATATTTATCTTTTCAATCTGTCCTGGAAAAGATTCTCTAGCATCCCAACGGCCGCCTATGCCAACTGGTGAACCACCGGTTGGATAAGGGCCACCGCTATTAGTAAAAGGACCTATTCTTTTTAATATAGTTTCTTCTGCGCTAAGGTCAGCTATATAATTTGTAAAGTTTGTCGTGTTGTTATCGTTAATGACATATGATCCTGATACGAAGTACCAGTGGTCTACCTCAATTGTTTCAAGAATTAGATTTTGGTTTCTCCATCGAAAGTAAATTGGTGAGTCAAGTCGGGATCTGTTTGTACGATTGTTTGAAAGTCACTAACGCTTCCACGAACGAAGTTAGAAATAGAAAATATGCAACCAATGACAGCTAATATTTTGTACGATTTTGAATTATTAATCGATGATTTCATTATTTATTAATAACTTATATTCAGTTGTTTATGCAATTGTTATCTGGTTAGGGTTTTAAGAATAATCAATTTTTATCATTTATTGATTTCAAATCTTGTGTCTATTCTTGCGAAGTATTTACTAATCGATGCCAAAATCCTATTTAGACAGAAAAGAGGCCTGGGCTAAGAAGATGATAGAAAAAGGAGGGCTTCTTCGAACAGAGAGGTCTAGCGAAAGGCTTCCTCCTGGTCAGCATACCGTAGAAAAATTACCTATTCTTGATTTGGGGATACAACCAAAGATCGATAAAAAAGATTGGGTTCTTAAAATTGGAGGAGAGGTTGAAAATGAATTAGAGCTTAATTGGGGGAACTTGCAGAAATTTGAACAAGTTGAAGAAATAAGTGATTTTCATTGTGTAACGACTTGGTCTAAATATGACTGTCAATGGGGTGGTGTTAAAATGTTAGAATTATTGGACAGGGTTAAACCTTCCTCTGATTGTTTGCATGTCCTTTTTGTTTCTTATGACGGTTACACTACTAACGTTCCTATTGAAGCAGTTTATAGCCCATACGCACTATTAGCTACCTCACTAAGTGGGGAATCATTGCCTATAAAATATGGTGGACCCGTTAGAGTTGTGATTCCTCATTTGTATGCATGGAAAAGTGCAAAGTATATTAAGGAGATCCATTTTTCCGATCATTTGCAACTTGGATATTGGGAGAAAAGAGGATATTCGAATACAGCAGACCCTTGGAAGGAGGAACGGTTTAGTGAGAAGGAGGTTCCAGGTTGGAGAGATTAGAGTTCTATTGTTATTACTATATCCTTTGTGAACATCATTACTCGGCCAGATAAATTGCATACCTTGGATTGCACGAGTTAGAAAAAATTATACAAATAATAATGATTGAATTCAGCTCTCATGGGTGTGTATTTGAGGGTGTTATTTCACAAATACCCTTTTTATAAATGCAAAAAAAACCGTGTATTCTTATTATTCGTGATGGTTGGGGAATTAATCCGGGAGGATCGGATAATGCTCTGAAAAATGGAGATGCAACACTTTTAGCCGATACACCGTTTCACGATTATATTTTTGATAAATATCCTGTTTCTAAAGTCAGCGCTAGCGGAGAAGATGTTGGACTTCCTTCGGGGCAAATGGGGAATTCTGAAGTCGGCCATTTAAACTTAGGTGCTGGCCGAATAGTCTATCAAGATCTCAGTAGAATTAACAAAGCTATTGAAAATGGCGAACTTGAACAAAATGCTGTTTTGGAAGATGCTTTTAATAAAGCGAAAGATACCAAGTTGCATTTCATTGGCTTGGTTTCTGATGGAGGTGTTCATAGCCACCAGGATCATCTCATTGCTCTTGCAAAAGCAGCTAAATCTTCAGGTGTAGAAAATGTACAAGTTCATGCAATAACCGATGGTAGAGATGCCTCCCCTACAGGTGGATATGAGTATCTATCTTATTGTGAGGATGAATTAGGAAAAATAGGTTTTAGAATTAACACTGTCATTGGTCGGTATTATGCAATGGATAGAGATCGGCGATGGGATAGGACCAAGCTAGGGTGGGATGCTATCGTTCATGGCCACGGAGAATATAATGAAGTGCTACCTTCGGAAGCAGTAAAGAATCAATATGAAAATAATAAAACTGATGAATTTTTGCCTCCGTTAATTTTTAGCGACCATAATCAAACTAGGATTGATGATGGAGATGTTATTGTATGGTTTAACTTTAGAGCTGACCGAGCAAGGCAGTTATCAGAAGCTTTTCTTTTTGATGACTTTGACGGGTTTGATAGAGGTTGTAAGAATAATGTTAGTTATTACACATTAACTGAATATGATGAGAAGTATGATTGTAAAGTTGTTTTTCCACCTTTAAAACTTCATAATGTATTAGGAGAAGTTGTTAGCTTGGCAGGAAAAAGCCAACTTCGAATTGCAGAGACTGAAAAATATCCACACGTTACTTATTTCTTTAATGGGGGTGAAGAGAAACCTTTTGATGGTGAGGATAGAGTAATTGTTCCGTCTCCAAAAGTAGCAACATATGATCTTCAGCCCGAGATGAGTGCTCCAAAAGTTACTGAGGAAGTTCTTAATAGGTTGCCTGACTATGACTTAGTTATACTCAATTTTGCAAATCCTGATATGGTTGGGCACACTGGTATAGTTGAAGCTGGAAAATCGGCTGTTCAAACAATTGATCAATGCCTTGAACAGGTCATCGATCAGGTTATTAAGCTTGGGGGAAAAGCTTTAATTACTTCAGATCATGGAAATTGTGAACAAATGATAAAAGAGGATGGATCACCGCATACTGCCCATACAACAAATCTCGTTCATTTAGTTTATGTTGGTGAGGATTATGAGAATATTCAATTAAATGATGGTATTTTGGCAGATATTGCACCAACCATTTTAAATCTTCTTGATATTCAGCCCCCAGACGAGATGGAGGGTTCTAGTTTAATTTCCTCTTAGAAGATAATAATGACAGGAATTTTCGACCCATCCTTGATCTTACGAAGGAATTAGATAATATAGCAAATCTATTAAAACCCCGTGGTGTAATTGGTAACACAACTGATTTTGGTTCAGTCATTCAAGGTTCGAGTCCTTGCGGGGTTGCCACATTTTTCTATATTATTGTTTCAGAAATATCATTTTACTAATTATCTTGCGTAATTTGATTATTCATTTAAACTCACCATCCTCTCAATATGTTGGTGCCCCGTAGGATTGAGAGTTTTTAGGGGCGAAGTAGTCACCAATTAAATTTCAACATAACCTTACAAACCCAATCTTATGAGTACCGAGCTAATTGCACTCATCGACAAATCCTTCAAAGAAATTCGCGAAGGTTCTATAGTTATAGGTCGAATTATAGAAATACAACCTCAAGTAGTCCTTGTGGACATTGGCTACAAATCCGAGGGAGCAATTCCAATTTCCGAATTTGAGGATGAGGATATTGAAGTTGGTAATGATATAGAGGTTTTGCTTGAACGTTTGGAGAACGACGAAGGAATGGTCGTATTATCAAAAGAGAAAGCGGCTCATAAACAGAATTGGGATAAAATTGCTAAAGTGTTTCATGATGGAGGTCTGGTTAAGGGTAAGGTCAAAGCTGTTGTTAAAGGTGGACTGATGGTAAATGTTGGTGTTGAGGCGTTTCTACCTGGATCTCAAATTGATATTATACCTCCGAAAGATCTGACAGAGTATGTTGGTAATATCTATGAATTCAAAATTGTTAAAATTAACGACGAAAGAAAAAATGTTGTTCTTAGTAGGCGAGAAGTTATTGAAGCAGAAAGAACAGAACAGCGCCAAGCCTTCTTGAAGGATGTAAATGTGGGTGATGCTGTAGATGGAATTGTAAAGAATATCACCGACTTTGGTGCATTTGTGGATCTTCAAGGTATGGATGGACTTCTACATATTACCGATATGAGTTGGGGCAGGGTTAATCATCCAAGTGAAATGCTCACTATTGCGCAAACCATTAAAGTTCAAATTTTAGAGGTAGATAAAGAAAAAGAGAGAGTTTCTCTCGGTCTCAAACAATTAACTCCGAATCCTTGGGAAGATATTGAGATAAGATTTCCTGTTGGTGACCATGTTAAGGGTAAGATTACAAAATTGGTTCCTTATGGTGCTTTTGTAGAAGTTGCCGAAGGAGTTGAAGGATTAATACATGTTTCTGAATTATCCTGGACTAAGCGTATAACAAGACCCTCAGATGTGCTTGAATTAGGTCAAGATGTGGAAGCTGTTGTTCTAGGAATAAATATTGAGGAACAGAAAATATCTCTTGGTGTTCGTCAGCTTGAGCCTAATCCATGGGAGAATGTTGAATCTCGCTTCCCAATTGGTAGCCAAATTAAAGGTGAAGTTAGAAATTTAACTCCTTATGGTGCATTTATAGAACTCGAAGATGGTATTGATGGAATGGTTCACGTTTCTGATTTGAGCTGGACTCGTAAAATAAATCATCCGAGTGAAATGCTCAAAAAAGGAGATGAATTACAGGCAGTAGTTTTAGAAATTGATAAAGAAAGTCAACGCATAAGCTTGGGCTTGAAGCAGCTTGAAACTGATCCATGGGAAGAAATTGGCAAGCGTTTCAATGTAGGTGATACGGTAAAGGGTACTGTTGCTAAGATCGCAGCATTTGGTGCATTTATTCAGTTAGAAGACGATGTTGATGGTTTGGTGCATATCTCCCAATTAAGTGAAGAGCATGTTACAAAAGTCAAAGAGGTCGTTAACATTGGAGATGAGGTCGAAGCTCGAGTGATTAAAGTGGACAAAGCTGAACGACGAATTGGTTTATCTATCAAAGCGGCTTCTTACAGTGAAGAAGAGCTTAAGAAAGAAACTGCCGCTTTTGATGCTTTAAGACCAAGTGCTGACCTTGTTGGCCTGGAACAAGCATTCCAGGTTGCCGAAGAATGGCGCCCAAGTCAGGAAAATGAAGAAGAAGAAAAGTAGTTTTTCTAAATAGATTAATCATAAAAAGGCACTTCGAGTAGAAGTGCCTTTTTTAGTTTAGGGTTAAATTTAAACCTTCCAAATACCTCTGTAGTTTCGAGTTAACCATTCGGGCTTCCCAGTTTGTTCAGACAAGGTATTTGTTTTTGGGTCCCATTTTATGACTTCGCCATTGTAATATGTTTGATTCATTAAATGGCAGCAGATTGCTGATCTACCTCCTACGATTTCATTGGTAATTGGTTTTTTTCGGCTTTCCACTGATGAAAGAAAATCACGGATATGATGAGTACTCTTGTATAATTTTACTTTTGCACTATTAAGAAATGTTTTCTCTGCAGTTTGAAGGGCACTTCCTAGTGAGCCATCTCCTCGTTTCTCAAATTTTGCTATTTCCTTGCCTTTGAGGCTAAAAACAAATCGGCCTCTATTTACCTTAACGTCACCATCTTCACCTTGAAAGTGCACTCCAAATCCGCTCTGGTGAGTGATTGTTGTGTCGTTTGAATAAACGAGTTTGGCGCCTCGTTTACTTTTCCATTTTTTCCAATCTTCTGGCGGTCTTGCTTCAACCGGTCCTGAATTGTCAGTTCCTAGTCCCCATTGAGCGATGTCAATATGATGTGCTCCCCAATCCGTAACCATTCCACCACCATATTCCATATAATTTCGCCATGCTGGAAAGTGATTGTGAATTCCTCTAGGGCTGAGAACTGAGCTATATGCACGCATTGGTGCTGGCCCACACCATAAATCCCAATTTAAGCCAGGCTCTAGACTTTCCTCTGGTAAATCACATGGACGTCCGGGGTCACCTACAGCAATACCAACATTTTTTATTTTTCCGATAACACCGTTCCTAACAAGTTCACAAGCGATCCGGAATTCGCTAGAAGATCTTTGCATCGATCCTGTTTGAAGTATCCGATTATATTTTTTAACGGCTTTAATGATCTCAACTGATTCATGTATATTGTGAGTTAATGGTTTTTCACAATAAACATCTTTCCCATTTTTAATGCAGATATTGTTATAACGCTGTGCCAATGATCTGGTGTTGCTATGCAAACGGCATCAATATTTTTGTCTTCTGTAATCTCTCTATAATCTAAGAATGCCTGGCAGTCTGAATTTTTATGTTTTTGGTTAACAATTTTTTCTGCATTTTTNCTACGATTGGTATCAACGTCACAGACAGCAACAGCCTGAATTCCTTGGCCTATGAAATTATTTAATAGTCCATTATTCTGTTTACCCATTCCAATGAACCCCATGACAACTCGATCATTGGGCTTGACTTTTGCTCCCCATACAGAAGAAGGTAGAATGAATGGAGCGCTCGCAAAAGCTGTTGATTTAAGAAAGTCTCGACGTTTTGATGTTCGATTCATATGTAGGAATTGATTCTATAATTTATTAAATGACAATTTTTTTAAATAAATTCATACATTTATTTAAAAAAGCCCTCAAATTTAGATTTTTTTATGTTGTGATTTATAAAGGGTTTTAGTGATTGCTGTAATCGGGAGGTGTTTTAAATT
>NYVP01000023.1 GCA_002684575.1 Verrucomicrobiales bacterium | reverse complement strand
AATATGAAAAATATAATGTGTTTGTTGATGGTCTGGTTGAACCCAGAGCAGTTCTTTCCGTCAGCGGAGGTTTACTTGTAGGTGAACCTTCTGACCTTTGGTTCTTTAGGGATATCGATAACGATGGTAAAGCTGACACCAAAGAAAAAGTCTATGATAAGTTTTCTTTAAGAGATAGTAATGTTGAACATAAAGCTAATGGATTAACCCTAGGAATTGATAATTGGATTTATGTGTCTCAACATGGGAGACGTTATCAATTTATTAACGGTGAATTTAGAAATGAAAAAGTTCCCAGAGTCGGACAATGGGGATTAGCTCGAAATGATGAGGGGCGTTTTTTATTTTCAAGTAATAGTAATCCTGGGATGGGATTTTTTATTGCACCTGATTATCTTGTAAATTCAAAAAGAATTGGTGGCGAGGTTCTCTTAACTGGATCTGTTATTAAAGCGGGTAATTATTCAGAAGTTTGGCCTTCAATGAAAACGGTAGATTTGCAAAGTGGTCTTGGTGCAGCCAGGACTAATGATGGTACTCTCCGTAGTTTTACTTCAGCTTGTGGACAATGTTTTTTTCGTGGTCATAGATTAGGAGAAGATGTAACGGGAGATTATTTTATTTGTGAGCCAGTAGGCAGACTTGTTAGAAGATCCAAGGTTAAATATCTGGATTCAGGTCATATAGAATTGTCCAATTTATATGAGGAAAACTCTGATGAGTTTATTACCTCTAGCGATGGTAATTTTCGGCCTGTTAACACATACACGGGCCCCGACGGATGTCTTTATATTGTTGATATGTATAGGGGTGTCATTCAGGAAAAAAGTTTCATGACTCCATATTTGAAACAAGAAATCCAGCGTTTGAATTATGATAAGAACATTGGTCGTGGACGTATTTATAGAGTGAGAAGGAATGGTGTTTCTCTAGGTGAAAAACCTAATCTTCTTAATGCCAAACCTGAGGAGTTGGTGACTTTTCTTGGTCATTCTAACGGATGGTGGAGAGATATGGCTCAGAATATTATAGTTTCCAGAAAACTTGTTGAGGTTGCTCCTGCTTTGGAAAAAATGCTTCTCGATGATCCAATGCCATTAGCCCGACTTCATGCTTTGTGGACATTACGAGGCTTGTCTAAACTTGATAAGGATATTGTTAAGTCTGCATTACAGGATGATGATGACAGGATTGTTTGTGCCGCGCTTCGTGTGATTAATTGGCCCAAATCAGAATATTCATATTTAGAGAAATTTATTGATGGCGCTAGTCCAGAAGTTGTTGCTCATATAATTTTAGCTCTGGGCAAAAATTTTTATAAACATAATAAAGATTTGATTATAAAATGTATTTCAAGGTTTCCAATGAATGAAAGAATATTGCATTCTGTTGTTGCTGTGACCCCGAAGAATTTTCTTTCTAATAATGAATTTAAATTAATAAATGAATCTTTTTATAAGCTTGAAATTGAAGAGCAAAAATTAAAAAAGTGGGTAGAGCGTTGGCAGAATTTTGTTCTTAGTGAATGAATTTTTATTGATCTAATTAAGAGTCATGAATGTTGGAATAATTACAGTATCTGATAGAGCTTCTTCTGGTGAATATGAAGATCATGGAGGGCCTGCTTTACAAGCAGAAGCTGATAAAAGAAAATGGACAGTAATAGCTGACGCAGTCGTTCCTGATGATAGGGAAAAAATTAAAGAAGTGATAACCGCATTCGAAGCTCAGGGTTGTTCTTTGATTTTAACAATAGGATGTACTGGTATAACAGAGAGAGATGTTACGCCTGAAGCTGTTAGAGATATAATGAGATTAGAAATTGATGGTTTTGGTGAACTTATGCGAATGAGGAGTGTTGAGGTTACACCTAATGCTATTCTCTCCAGAGGTTTAGCTGCAGTAGTTGGTAATTCATTAGTAATTACTTTGCCTGGTAAACCCAAAGGTGCTGTGGAATGCTTGGAATTTGTCGAGGGAGCCATACCACATACAGTAAAGCTTTGTGCGGGAGAGCCTACTTCCTGCTAAGAATACTTTCGTATCACGTCAAATTAAATAGCTGTATAGACTACTGAATGGGTTATGATTTTTTTACAATTTTTGAAATCAATATACTAACAAAAATTGTCGCAATTATTCCTATTCCAAGCAAGCCCCATTCGAGCAATGATTTCTTGCCATGGACGATTGCTTTTCCCATGCTTCCCATTAGAACGTAAGTCATTGTACCTGGAATCATTCCTATCCACGACGCTATGATAAAATGAAAAAATCTTATTTTTGTTATTCCTAATGCATAGTTTAAAATAAAAAAAGGTATCACAGGACTTAGCCTTGCAAGTATGACAATTTTCCAACTTTCCTCTTTTATCCCATCATCTATAGATTTAAACCTTTCATTATTTTGAAACTTTCTTTTGATATAATTCCTAATTAAAAATCTAGAAATTAAAAAAGCACAGCCTGCTCCGACCGTTGATCCTATCGAAACAATAACCAAACCTTTCCAAAAACCAAACAATGCTCCTGCTGTGAAGGTAAGTGGAGATCCTGGTATCATCATTACCGTGCTAATGATGTAAATAATAATAAATATGAAATATCCTTGAGGACCAGAGGACGAAGTTTGTTTTATAAATTCAGGAAAACTTCTAAATATATCAAATTTTATCTGCAGTGAAATCAAACAAACAACGAACAAAAAAAACCAAAACCATTTAGTTTGTAACAGATTCTTTTTCATTGGTTTTTTTATTGGGTCTTAGGAGATAATAAATGACTACTCCCAAAATTAAACATAACCCTGCCAGAAAACTCATCGACCTAACAGCGATGACTCCCCATTGACTTTGTAATGAGATTAAAATTGAGGCCATAAAAACGGCTATGCCATTAAGAATTTTAACCACCAGATTGAATGCTCCCCAATAAGTTCCAACTGAATTGGTTTTTGAATTGGATTTTGCACAGTCGACTACACCTTCAGCTTCAACACCTAGGAGTACAGCTACCATCGGACCACCCATGCCAAAAACAAATGCTGCTGTAACCAGAGGTGATAAAATTAAATCATTACCCAAAAGCCCTGAACACAAGTAAACAATGGCTAAGGCCATTGATGCCCATAGCATACAATTTAGCCACCCAAATTTCATTTGGATTTTTGGAACAAAAAAGAAAAAAGGTATAGCTGCACCAATTAGTGGGCCCATNAGGGCGGCACTATCTTGTTCAGATCCACCCAATAAATCTTGCGCAATGAACGGAGCAGCTGCAGTCATAATAGCGAATGACATTTGAGATCCNCCAAAAAGTGCAATCAAAGCTAAAAATCTTCTATGTTTAAGAGCTGAAATAATACCAGCCCAAAGACTGTCAGCTTTATGATTGGAAAGTTTAGATTGATGTTCGNTAGATATTTTTGTTGGAGATGCCCAATAAGGTAAAGCCATNAATAATATTGATCCGAAAGCGAAAAATATCCCNGTTTTACCATANCCGTAGCTATTAATTANAAAACCACTGGCACCATTTCCTATTCCTGAGCCAATCACAATGCCTAGTCCCAGAAGTCCGGAGAGTTTGGATCTNANNTTATTATTATTTTGTGAGTAATCATCGATAAGACTCCAATAAGGTATTGCGTAAAAGGTGTAACCGATAAAAAAAATGAGAAGTCCTATCAATAATATAAACCAATTAGCTGGTTGAGGTAGGTTATGGTTACAAGAAAAAGTTATAGCCAATCCAATAGGCGCTAGGAAAAACGTAAAAAGAAGTAATGTTCTTCTTTGAAATCCTCGCCTTTTCCAGCTGTCGGTAATTTTCCCAGCGATAGGGTCACTCAAGCCATCGAATATTCTAAATGCAACAAAAGCTGATCCAAGTAAAATGGGATCGAATAGTGGAATTTCTGAATTTTTTTGATTTCCAAATTTAAGTATCCATTGATAAAGAAATCTTGCGAGACTCATCATGCCAATTTGTCCGCAAAGAAATAATAAATNTCTNTATATTGGCATGNATCACTTATCTTGAATTATTGTNTTTAATAATCCTAGGTTATTTTAATTTANAGATCTATCAAAGAGACGATTCAATATTTGTATTAACTGCCTCTGCCACTCTTAAACCGTCAACTGCTGCGGAAAGTATGCCTCCCGCATATCCAGCACCTTCGCCTGCAGGATAAAGGCCCTCGATGCTTGGGCTTTGATAAGATGNTTTTCGATTTATTCTAAGAGGTGATGATGATCTTGTTTCTGCAGCCGTNANAATAGCATCTTTTCGATCAAAACCAGAGATTTGATTGCTTACTCTTTNTACAGCATTTTGCATTGTTTTTATCACGTATTCTGGCAAGCATTCCCTCAAGTCAGTTAAAACAACACCTGGTCTGTATGAAGGAGTGACTTCACCCAATGATGAAGATGGAGTGTTTTTCATAAAATCACCCAAGAGCTGAGCAGGAGCATGCCCTCTGGGTCCGCCTAATAAGAATGCCTTGCGCTCCCATTTTCTTTGAAAGTTTACCCCTGATAAAGGATCATCAGGATTGTTAAAATCACTAGGAAATATTTCAACCATAAATCCTGAATTGGCATTTGCATCTGCTCTAGCGAAAGAACTCATACCATTCGTTACTGTATGACCAGGCTCCGAACTGGCAGCAACAACTAATCCTCCCGGGCACATGCAAAAAGAATAACAACTCCTTGCACCCTTTTTGTTTTGATGGCGAACAAATTTATAAGGTGCTGCACCAAGTTTTTGATGGCCAGAGAGATCACCATAAAGAGATTTATCGATCATTTTTTGCGGATGCTCAATTCTTGCTCCAATTGAGAATGGTTTGGGTTCCATGGACACACCATTTTCCAGNAGCATGGAGAATGTGTCGCGGGCGCTATGGCCCACGGCGAGGATAATGTTATCTGAAAGAATCTCTTTTCCCTCCGAAGTAATAATCCCTATAATTTTTCCAGATCTTTTGATTATATTATCGACTCTTGTTTGAAATTTGATCGTTCCTCCTTGATTTAATATTTCATTTCTAATGGATCGTAAAACTTTAATGAGCTTGTCCGTACCGATGTGGGGTTTTCCTTTTACCAAAATATTATCTGGAGCACCATGGTTGGCCAATTCCTCCAAAACCATTCGAACTGCTCCATCTCTATCCTTGATTCCAGTGTAAAGTTTTCCGTCAGAAAATGTACCAGCACCACCTTCACCAAATTGTACATTAGATTCAGGGTTTGCTTGTCCTCCTTCACGCCAAAATCGAGTTACATCTCTTGCTCTTGGTCCTGCTTCCTTTCCTCGTTCAATGACAATGGGTTTTTTACCAGACCTTGCGAGATAAAGCGCAGCAAAATATCCACATGGACCAGACCCAACAATTATTGGTCGTTTTTCTAACTCTGTATGACTTCTATTAGGTGCATTGAATATTTTCTTTTGAACAATTCGGGCAGTTTTATTTTTTATTTTTGATAATATCGATTGTTCATTCGAACCTGCGTCTACGTGTATTGTGTAAATTAATCGCACACCAATGGCACCTTTTTTTCTTGCGTCTATTGAACATTTAAAAATTTTCCATTTGATTTCCTCATCNGGAAGTATGTTTAATTTTTTAAACAATGCTTTCTTTAATTCCGAATCGGAATGATTGACCTTGAGGCGAATTTGGGTGACTTCAATCACTTTATATTATGTTGAGACTATATACGATATAGTTTTCATTATATCATAAAATATTTTTTATTAATATTGATCAACTATTATGGAAAACATCTTAAAATTTGAACCAATTTATAAAGAAAGGGTTTGGGGTGGTCGTTCTATTGAAACAATCTATGAACGACGGTTGCCTAAAGCTGAATTAAAATACGGAGAGTCATGGGAGATTGTTGATCGTCCAGGAGATCAGAGTAAAGTAGTCGATGGTGAATACCATGGTAAAACATTAAATTATTTATGGAATAATTATAGGGAAGATATTTTTGGTCAAGGAATGCCAGATACGGATAGGTTTCCTCTAATGATTAAAATCTTGGACGCCAGGAAAAAGTTGTCGTTACAGGTCCACCCGCCTAAATCAATTTGTCAGATTCTAGATGCAGAGCCGAAAACGGAACTGTGGTATATTGCAGATGCTGGACCAGGATCAGTTATATATTATGGCCTTAAGAATGGCATCGATAAGGACGAGTTTAGAAAGTCTATCAATGAGGAGAATTTGCATGATAAAATTAAATCTTTTTCTGTTAAGTGCGGTGATTTTATTTTTCTACCTAGTGGATGCCTCCATGCGATAGGGGAGGGTATAGTTATTTTTGAAATACAACAAAATAGCGACACCACCTACAGAGTTTATGATTGGGGGCGCATGGGAATTGATGGAAAGCCAAGAACATTGCACCAGGATGAGGCTTTGATGTGTATTGACTTTGAGGATAATGAACCTCTCATGGGTAATTACAATAGTGGTTCCCTAGTAAGATGCCCCTATTTTAATGTTGATATCTTGTCTGTAAGGTCAGGTGATAAAAAAAAGTTAGAGAAAGGATCAAGATTTTCTATTTATTGTTTGGTTGANGGTTCTCTGGNCATATNTGACCANAAAATTAAGNCTGGAGACTCANTTATTTTGCCNGCTTCTGANAANAACNTGCCAATTGNTTTCACCNNTAATTCAGAATCCAAAATCATAAGAATTACGATNCCGGATCAANATATTGATTCGCCCTAATGTATTATTCTNCTGATAACGCTCTAGTGATTGAGCTAATAAGGGTNTGATCTTGCCTNGGAAAGATTGTTCTTAAGTCGATTCGGAACTTTTCATCTGCAATGTATCCCANTAAAGGGTTTTCTCCTTTCCTTAAACGGTTTGAAAGTCTCTTTAATGAAATTTTTTCGGGTGAGATATCAATTGTCTTTGATTGAATCGAAGATTTAGGCATAGTTCCNCCTCCAATTCTCGATTCTCCATCACCGATATCAATTTTTGCAGGAAGTTTGATCAATCTATTGATAATATCGGTTGCTCTGGTTTCCAGTTCACTGACTGGAGTTGATAACATTTTNAAAAGAGGNATAGNATGGTTTCCATTAAGATGGTCCTCTGATATTTCTTCTAGCATCGATAGAATTAATTTATCACATCTAAGAGCTCTAAAAAACGGTTCGCGTTTTATGCCTTGAACCAAGTTCTTTTTTCCTGCGATAATGCCGGCTTGAGGTCCCCCTAAAAGCTTATCTCCACTATAGCAGANTAAGTCTACACCTTTTGAAATTATTTCGGATGGGGTGGGTTCATGTGCGACTGGTCCGTGTTCTTCTGTATTTACAACCGCACCACTGCCAAGNTCCTCACAAAATGGNATGTTTGCTGAGTTNGCTAATTTTGCTAANTCCTCAGTTTCAGCATTTTCGATAAAGCCGCCCATATAAAAATTACTTTGGTGAACTTTTANTATNAGTGCAGTTTCGTCGCTNATCGCATTTTTATAATCTTGNAGNGTTGTTTTGTTNGTAGTTCCTATTTCATGAAGTTCTGCACCGCTAGCAAGAAGAATATCAGGAATTCTAAATCCACCGCCGATTTCAACTAATTGGCTTCGTGAAATAATAACNTTTTTTCTTTTCCCNTTAACAAAATGACGAAGAATTACTACTAGAGCTGCGGCGCAATTATTGACTGCAGTAGCCATCTCTGCTCCTGAAATAATGGCTAATGCTCTTTCAAGATATGCTGCTCTTTGGCCCCTTTCTCCAGTGTTTAGGTTAAGTTCCAAATTGTTGTAATTTTGTGCTATTTCCCGTAAACGATCTGCGGCAGAATCTGGGAGTGGAGATCTTCCCATATTGGTGTGAATAAGAACTCCAGTGCCGTTAAGAACCGAGAGAATTCTGGTACGTGAGATATCTTGAAGTTCATTTTTTATTCTAATTATATAAGATTCAAAATCTTCAATATTTTCTGGATTCTTTCGAAGATCTTCTATTGATTCTCTAACGTAACCCAAGATGATAGCCCTTGGTAAATCTAATTCACCAAGAGCTTGTAAAGTTTTTTCAACTGCAGGGAGTTTGCTAAGATCAGCTTTACTCATATTAAGTTTATAAAGATGCTCTAATTTCTGAGTTATTCCAGTGATCACATGAGATTATTTTAATTAAACTTTTCAATTTTGAGCATTAGTTCCTTAAGTTCAGCAACCTTCTCAGGAAATTTCTTTGCAAGATTATTGGTTTCACCAATATCAATCTCTAAATTATAGAGTTCCTCTATTTTTTTTCGATCATCTTCTATAGCATAGCCATAGAAGTGAGCATCAGCTTTAAGGTATTTCCATTTACCTTTCCTCACTCCAGCTTTGTTGAAATAAAAGAAATTACGACCTTTGTCTCTTTTTCCCAGAAGAAGTGCTGTTTGATCGATCCCATCAATATGAACACTTTCAGGAAGATCAAATTTACAGATGTTAGAAAAGGTTGGCATGAAATCTATAGTTGCAAAAATGGCATCAGAAATAACTCCAGCTTTAATTTTTCCTGGCCATTTAATAATACATGGAAGTCTGTAACCTCCTTCATAACATGACCCTTTGCCATTTCTTAGAGGTCCTGGATCTCCCCAGAAGATTGAGTTCTTTGGATGACCTTTCTTGTTTTTTGTGTATTTATCTTGGTTCCATGGACCATTATCACTGGTATAAATAACTATGGTGTTTTGAGTTAGTCCCAACTGATCTAAAACATCAAGTAATCGCCCTGTTTCAAAATCAAATTCCTCTACTACATCCCCGTATAATCCGCCTTCAGACTTACCTAGAAAATTATCTGATGCATCTATTATTGTGTGCATCATGGTGTGAGATAAATAAAGTAAAAAAGGTTTATTTGGATTTCGTTTTTCTTTTAAAAAAGAAATCGATTTATCAGTGTAGAGTTTTATTAAATTTCCCATATCCGTTATGACCATTGATGGGGTATTGTTTTCGTGTATCGATACAATTCCATCGTCATTTGCTCCCAAGGGACCAAAATAATAATCAAAGCCTTGCGCGTTCGGCATTCTTGATTTTATGGCTTTACGATTGGAGACGTCCCATTTTCCAATACATGCAGTATGGTATCCTGATTTTTTCATTAGCTCAGAAAAAGTAATTTCCGATGAAGGCATACTCCATCCACCGCTTCTTAAAGGTTGTCGTCCGGTTAGAAGAGCAGACCTTGAGGGGCCGCAGACGGTTTGAGAGTAAAAGGAAGTAAACTTAATTCCTTCTTTGGCGAGTTGATCAAGCCTTGGAGTCTTATTCTTTTTGTTACCGTAGCAACCCAAATCTCCATAACCTTGATCGTCTGTGAAAATAATTACGATATTGGGTCTTGATTCCGAAAAGGCATTTGAAATTAGTGGAATTGTGAAAATTAATAAAAGGACTAGTTTCAAATCTCTCATTGTTATTGATTAATAATGAGAGGATATCAAAAAAAAAAATCTACTCCACTTTATAATTGGAAATTGTTTCTAAGGATTATTTTTTCGTCCTTTACCTACTCAAAATGCAAATCGCAGTTGGGGTATCTAT
>NYVP01000022.1 GCA_002684575.1 Verrucomicrobiales bacterium | reverse complement strand
TTTTTACAATTTACTTATCCTCTCCTCAATTCCCATCATTGTATGCATTTCTCATTATTTTTTGAGAATCCGTGAACTCACCCTGTTAGGACAAATCCCTTTCGCATTTGTAGCTGTATTTTCTTTAGATTTCATTGCTAATCAAGAATCAATCTTTCAAATCATATCAATCCTTGTACTTACACTCTGCTTAATCCATTGGTGGAAAATTCAAGGTCATTTAATTTTGAATCCAGATGATCACAATACAAGATTGTTAAAAATTCCAAGTATTATCGAAGCCTGCTATTCGATCGTCATCGTTGCACAAATCTTTTCATGGAGCATTTCAACAACATTCGATAGCTCGTCCAATAATGAAGTTTGGTTATGGCTCGGCCCCCTCCTCGCAATGGCATTAATGATCTACAGCATAGCTACAAAATTAAAATATNTAGGGGCCCTATCACAATTATTTCTTGGATTTGCTTGCCTAATTCAAATAGAAACCTGTCTAGNAGGACACAAAGAAAACCCATTATTAGCGCTGATACCAATGGCCACAATTATGGTAACACTTTTTCTGNTAAAGGTTGGATCTCACAAATTCTCATCACTAAAGGAGCAATTAAAAAAATACCTATTAACGATTCAAACATGCTACTCCATTTTATTTACCCTCTTGGTTATCCTATGGGTTTTAAATTATTGTCCGGATGAATANCGGTCATTAGTAAGCATGATCTTGACTGTTACGTGCTTTCAAGTTGGAAACAAAATCTTCACCTCTCACAAAAATCTGGCCCAATACCTTAGCCTTAGTTATCTTGTTACTGGATTTCTCTATTTAGCCGGTGAACTCTCCGACAATAATGCTTCCATATTAAGCCTTGTCGGAATTCTAGGACTAATCTCATTTCAACAGGTTTCTAAATCATTTCAAAAATTAAATTCACAATCTTACAGAGTTCAAAATTCCATAGTCATATCAACCTGTATAGCCATATTTGCATGGTGCACCGTGAAAAGCCTTGAAACACCAGAAGCATACAGGGCATTAGCAAACTTAACCCTATCGGTTGCATGTTTATTAATTAGTACCAAAAGTTTCATTGTTCACAATAAACAATTTTACTACCTCAGCATAAGTTTTCTTGTGGCCGGATTCTTCCATTTATTTGGTGAACTCGCTAACAAGGGAAATGAGGTCTCCTTATATAGCTTGCTGGGAATTCTAGGGCTGATGTTCTTCCAACAAGTTTCCAAATCATCAGTTAACTCATTTACAAAATCAACCATTGCGCACAATGCCATAATCATATCAGTCTCGATCGCCCTATTCGCTTGGTGTACCGTTAAAGTTTCCGACTTAGGAGCTGGACTTCGGTTAATTACATGGGCTGGATTGGCCGTTATATACTTTTTGGCAGGCATCAGCCTCAAGGAGCGATGGTATCGATTAATTGGTTTATTAATATTGGGAGTCTCTCTCTTATCTCTTGTACCTATCATCTGGGACATGTCCACAACGGTTAAAATCGCAAGTCTCTTCGTTTTAGGAGCAGTGTTTGTTGGCCTTGGNTATATTTACACTCGATACAAAGATCATATCAAAAAGTTATTATAAAACATTCATTCCAATAAGGATCTTTATGAGTATGCTTGTTGGATTTAATCATCATGTTTTTTATAACTCTAACGCTTTATGCTACGATTCATCTAAACATGACTTCTCCNATCCAGAAGGATNTTGGGGGAATAAAGAATCCTAGTTCTTTTCAAATCAAGGCATCTAAAGAATTAGAAAGTTTAGGCCTATTCATTTTCAAGGATAAAAAAAGCAATCAAATTATTGAGATTTCGGGAAACAAAAATAAAAACATTAGAGATTCCCATCTCAAGTTCATTGNAAGCTTAAAAGAAATCACTGACCTATCACTGGAAGAGACGCAAATAACTGAANAAGGCATTCGCTATATTACCAAATTGCCAAAGCTAGAATGGCTTAATTTATATAAAACGAAAATNAACAATCNAAGCCTTAANGAGNTTGCTAAAATAAAATCCCTTAAACTTCTTCCNATTGGCANCACAAANGTNACTGACNAAGGCATGACTCANCTANCAACAATGACACAATTAGAGTACCTCGGTNTAAGAGGAAATCTCATCACCGACACCGGAGCCAGTCACCTTACCCCATTAATAAATCTTCAAGGATTAAATTTAGCAGAGACAAAAATTACTGATGCGACTTTAAAGCATATTGCCAAGNTCACCCACCTTCAAAATCTATGGATTCAGANGACTGAAGTTAGTGACAACTCCATTNCGATAATTACAAATTTTAAGAAATTAAAGAAACTTGATATCAGTAGCACGAAGATTACAAGCCAAGGGATTAAAACAATTAAATCAAAGCTCCCTAATTGTGAAATAACCTCTGGCGATTAAAGTTCTATTAACCCGGAGGCCATAGCAAGGGCCTGCCCGCTAGTAAGTGGACATGTAGATGAGGGACAGTTTCACCCCCGTCCTTTCCATTATTGACAACAACCCTGAAGCCTTGGTCTTCGTCAGAGAATCCTTTATCTTTTGCAATTTCTTTAGCCTTNAATAATAAATGGCCAAGAAGCGTTTTGTCCTCGTCCATGGACTCAGCTATTCTGGGAATTGGCTTTTTAGGAATGATTAAGATGTGATGCGGAGCCTGGGGAGCGATATCATTAAAAGCCAAACATAAATCATCCTCATAAACAATTTCCGCAGGAATTTCCCTATCTATGATTTTCTCGAAGAGAGTCTTCTCCTTCATTACAGAAAATGTCAGGAGTTTATTTTAGAACAAGACTAATTTCACCATGTCTTGTGCGAGCAAGCTCTGAAATAATGTAATCATTAATTTCCTCNGTTAATTCAGCACACGCAGAATTCCACCTTCCCGCTCCACACAAATGTTTGACAGCCTTACGTAGTTCACAACACATTATTTGCGACGTTCCACTCTTCTCGGTGTCTATCAATTTTNCTCTGAGTATTCTAAAAAATTCTAGCTCAAAGCCAGACCCTGCTTCGTTAGCAATCTCCATTAGGGAAATACGAACTGGGGGTGGTCCTATTTCTAAAGTCCTAGCAATATCATCACAACCCATAAAGGATAAAGCCGCCTCTATCTTTTTATATAATTCTTCTATTGTGATTGTGTTTTTTGGAAATCGGTTCTTCAAATATTCGATAACGGCTCTTGTAATATCGCCTGCAAAAAACCAATCTTCGTGACCGGCTTTTGTTGCTGCTTTGGTTATTTCGTCAGATAGCCATCTGGCTTCATAACTCACTACTTCATAATCTCCAAATTTTAATAAAGGTAATACGTTTGGCTGGCAGACCATCTTGCTGATAAGGTTGAGAAATATTTGTNTTAATGGGGGGATTTANGGCACATGATGGGCCAAAACGAGCAATGAACGCAAGCTTATGTAAGAAAAAAATACAAAGACTTATTAAATATTAGGGACGCCTCCCGAGAGATTCAATTTCATCAATAAATTCTCCAACATCCTGAAATTGCCGATAGACCGATGCATACCTTACATAAGCAACTGGATCAATTCTTTCGAGCTTTGTCATCACTTTTGCGCCTAAAACCTGTGTTAAAACTTCTCTAGATCCGTCAGACTCAAGCTCCGAAATGATNCTGTCTACTGCTGTTTCTAATATTTCTATGCTAACCGGCCTTTTTTCACAGGCCTTGACGAAACCATTTAGTAATTTATCTCTACTGAACGGCTCTCTAATCCCATCTCGCTTAACGACTCTCACATCACCATGCTCTAAATGCTCATAAGTGGTAAAGCGATGTCCGCAATCAATACATTCCCGCCTTCGACGCACAGAAAGACCATCCTTAGTCTCTCGTGAGTCTATGACCTTATCATTAATACTTCCACATTTTGCACAACGCATGGTAATCCCTCAATAAGAACCAACCAATGGGCCTCAGTCAACGACCAAGATNAAATAATCAATAAATGACTTAATTATCGGTTAAGGATAGGAAATCATCTCAAATTTAAAATTCTGGATAATTTGATGATTTCCATAATAAATAAGAATTTTATGCTATCCATAATTTTTCATCGAAACTTGCAAATAGATTTCTATTCTCAAAGTTTAGTTACCGCATTATAAATCTCGTGTATTAATTGAAATTAACTTTTTTTATTACCATCNTAATTATGTCATACCCAATTCTTGAAACCTGGAGCAATGCAGTAAACTCNCATAACATTGAGGACGTTCTTTCTCTTTATGATCAGGATGCCGTTCTTGTAGCTACTTTTTCACCAGTTCCATTAACCACCAGAGAAAGCATTAAAAGTTACTTTGAGAATTTATTCTCGAATCCTGGGGCTGGAGTCATATTTGATTATGAATCAATAAACTCTCAAAAGTTAGGTGAAAGCCTAGAAGTATTAAGTGGTTTGTATACTTTTTTGAAGGAAGAAGATGGAAATCAAGTCAAAGTGGCCGCAAGATTTACATATTTAATTGATACAGCTTCAGAGTCACCAATCAATCACCACCATTCTTCTCAGCTGCCCTAGACATAAGAGATTTCATCCTCCAAGCTTTCCAATATTCACAGTCCAATAATTTTCGGCTCTCCCTACTCCTATTGCATTGGTTTCTTTGTCNAACATCATTATTCTCTGTGTATCAGTTATCCACCANGAATTGAAAGCTGAAATTGGATCCACACTGGCTCGATATAAAAACTCTCCATATACCTTACCAACAAAACCTGCACTCTTGGCCCTATCAGCGTAGCTCGATCCATCAAAGCTCTTGTGAGAATAGAATTCTTGAAAATGCATATCTCCAGAGTGCATTTCAGAAGCATTAGTTAATTGCTCGTTTATTTTCAATGCAGTAAAACCCAGAGCTACTCTCTTCTGGTTCATTTGTAAAAGTAGTTTCTTGTAAAGTGAAGTACCCCAATTTACTTGGTCGTTATAATTTAATATCGCTTCATTAGTTTCAACGAATAATTTAATATCATCCAAACTACCGTCAGCCACATTACTTACAGCATCCTGATTTTTAATTTCTTCAACAAGGTCAGCAAGCACCACAGACTCGGAGGAATCCTCACCTTTTGACCAGGCAATTTCAGTTGCAAATTCATTAAAAAAATTAACAAAATTATTNAATGCATCATTTTCTTCAAATTGCTGGCCTTTAAACGCCTTGGATAAAACCTGATATCGATCCTCAGCACTCTTCACGGCATCATTCATTGNGCCAATATTTTGTTTAAAATTTTCCGCATNTTGTTCTTTCCATTTAGTCATTACAAGCTTGACTCCCGCACTCGCAGCATCTTTCCATGCTTGAAAGTCATTCTCAAATGAACCTGAAGTCTCTTTAGAATTACTTAACTCTGANAGCTTTTCCTTTAAGGAAACGAGTTTCTTTGATCTCGCTTGAGTTAAGAGTTTCTCATAGGTTTCTTTAAATCTGTCTCCTAATTCACGAAAAGAATCATAGACGCTTTCTCTCTTTTGAAATTCCTCTGAAATAAGAAACTTTAGTGCTCTTTCTTTGTTTTCATCAGAAAGTTCAAATGTCTCANCGATGGANTCCGGCAGTTCAAAAGGTTTATTTTCATCAAGGGAACTTGATGATTCTTCTGCAATTACCTTCTTATCGTCTTTCGAATTTTTACCTGAGGCATGAACGTATATCTTTTTGGTAACAACTGTTTTATTTCCCTCAGCATCACCACTAGAAATTTGGATCATTTTACCGCTTTTAACCAAATAAAACCCTATCCCACANAGCGCCATTAATACAACCAGAACTAACATCCCCATAGGAGAGCCTGATTTTTTTATAACAACAGGCTTAGGAGGAGCATACGCGGGAGCTGCTGGCATTTTAAGAACTGGAGGCGAACTAGTCTCAGGTGCTTCATTAACCACAGCCTCCTCGAGCTTCTGTCCAATTTCGAGAATTTCAATTTCCTGATCAGGTCCCGAAGGAATTATAAATTTTGCATTACATTGGACGCATCTACCCTTGAGGCCAGCATGATTTTCATCAACCTCAATCGCCGTTGAGCATATAGGACAGTTGATTAGCATAAACTGAATAATTCTAGCCAGGAAAATCTTTCATTGGCTTAATGGGCCTTCCACCAAACGGCTTGTCCCAACCATCTTTTCCTGGATCAAAATATAAAGTAGCAGGTGCATCCTTGAACATATACTTCGCATCTGCTGGCGCATGCCCTAGAAACTTGACAGTCTTAAGCTTACGACATCCACTAAATGCCGAAATACCAATACTGTTAACGTTAGGAGGAATGGTGATATCTGTGATACCAATGCATCCCCTGAAAGCAGAATTACCAATAGAAGCCAGAGAGTCAGGTAAAACAAGAGACGTCATTCCGATATTTCCAAAGAAGGCATTATCTCCAATTCCAGTGACGGCAACATTTTCAATAACACTTGGAACAATAACTTGTCCAACTCGAGTGCATTTTGTGATGAACGCTGAATCCCCAGATAGATTATATTCAATACCACTTAAATCAGGACCNTCCTCAACAACTTGAGATGAATTATTATTACCTTTATCTTCTGGAGACTCTTTATCTTGATCTTTACAGCTTACAAAAAAGACACCTATAAAAACTAACGGGATCAGTTTCTTCATAATACAACTTACCACTCTCCTTTAATCCTGACCAACGAAAAATAGGCCAAAGAAACAGGGTGTTTCAATCCCGATTTAAGGAGTTTTCAAGTATATATCCTTAAACTCAACGACCATACCTTTATCATGCAATTGCAGACCAATAAATCCTTTTTCGAGCTGTCCTTTTTTAATATTATCTGTGAACTCTGAAGCCAGCTTATTATTGATCCATAATTGAAAAAAATTACCCTTGGCTAAAATCCTACAGCTATTCCAATCATGACGTTTTATCTCATCAAGTTTGATGGCATCTTTAATTTTCTCACTCTTCCCCNTCCCATCGCTATCAATCACTAAACGCGTTCCTCTAGGACACGGAAACTCACGACGGGTTCCGGAACCAAAATGAAAATCCCATGCGCCAAGGACGCCCGGCCCGATGCCAACATGACCAATGTCTGCATGATAACCTTCAAAGGGCCTTTTGTTGGTCTTATCAGGACGAGTCCTAATCTCTACTCCAGTATTACCTTTGGTTACCATTTTGTATTTAAATTTAAGTTCGAAATCTTTTAGCGATTCATTCTCNGAGTAGACAAGGTATATTAGTCTGTCCTCTTGGCCCTCACCTCTTATGACCCCATTTTTAACAGACCAAGGTTCATAAGTTGTATCNGGTGCACTCCGCCATCCTTTTAAAGTTTTCCCATCAAAAATCGAAACGAACCCATCTTGTTCGTCAGCGATGGATTGCGTATTCGTAAAGAAAAGTAAAACCAGTCCAACAAAATGTATTTTGAGTTTAAGCATACTTTAATTCTATCAGCTCGCGGACAATTGAAAACAAAATAAAATCAAGATTGATCAGTCGAGATCAAACAATAACATCGTGGATAACATTTCCAGACACATCAGTTAATCGAAAATCCCTGCCACTGAAATGATATGTTAGACG
>NYVP01000021.1 GCA_002684575.1 Verrucomicrobiales bacterium | reverse complement strand
CTTTTGGTCACCGTCATAATCATTGGTCCAAGGGATCATCGGTTCCCGATATGAGTCGACTTGAAACAAGGATGTGGTTTTTTTATGTTGCGAAACGTTGGATTGATATGGGTATTGAAGCGATTCACTTTGGTCAGGTGGAGATCATGGATGATTGGGATCGCAGTCACCGTCATTGGCGAGACATGATGAAAAAGATTCGGGATTACGCAACGAAAAATGCTCGACGTCACATGGTCCTAACTGATGCTCATGTACCGAGTGGTGGGATTGTACACAAAGGGAAATTGATGTTTGATCTTCACTCTTTTCCTTCAAGACCTAAATCCGTAAAAGGGCAGCCTTACAAAGCAATTCTTGAAAAGGGTTTTAGTGATTCGATATATGGAAGAAGTAAAGGTGGAATCACTCCCAGTGGATGGGAATGTGAATCATTACCGTATATCGTTGAAATTGATAATTTTGGTGTATCTAAACATCCGGGGGAGTTTCGAGAAGATGATAAGATTCATGTTTGGGGGTGGGACGAGATTAATTGGTTCATTAAACAGCCTGAAGATTACCGTAATGAATGGCTCAAATATGCATACCAATGGGTAAGAAAAACGGATAAGAATGGATATTTTCANTTACCTCTTCGTCGATTTGAACATTATTCAGCGAGCATGATNGCCAAAAAAGGAATGAGGCAAGAGGATACAATCAAGAGTATATGGGAAAACGCTGGTCCTCGTTAGAAGTATTGATCTGGATTTTTTCGTTCCAGAGTTCATAATTTAAGAACCGCTATGAAGTGTTTCCCATTTATATTTATTTACACCAGCTTCTTCTTTCTTTTATTTTTTTNAAGGCCTCTCCAGTCACAAGTACCGGCGAACATGAAGCCAGATAAACTCGCAGCATGGTGTATTGTTCCTTTTGATGCCAAGAAGAGGGGTCCCGAGGCACGTGCCAAGATGCTTGCTCGTTTCGGAATTAAAAGGTGTGCTTATGATTGGAGGGGAGAGCACGTGATAGAGTTTGAAGAGGAAATTCTTCAGTACAAAAAACATGGGATAGAATTTTTTGCCTTTTGGGCCGGTCATGAAAAAGCCTATGAACTTTTTCAAAAATATGAAATGAGTCCTCAGATATGGCGAACTTTAGGGTCCCCAACTGAGGGAACCCAAGAAGAGATGGTCTCGATNGCTGCAGATACGATGCAGGGTGTTGCTACTCGTATTGCTAAGTTTGGATCAAAGCTAGGCCTCTACAATCATGGTGGATGGGGAGGTGAACCTAAAAACTTGGTGGCAGTCTGTGAAGAATTAAGGAGTCGAGGGCACGATAATGTTGGGATTGTTTACAATTGGCATCATGGTCANGGACACANCGAGGATTGGATGAAATCACTACAGATCATGGAGCCTTATCTCCTTTGCCTTAATCTGAATGGTATGAATGATAACGCAAAGCCTAAGATTCTTGATTTGTCTCATGGTCAGCACGATCAAGCCATGCTGAAGGTTGTCATTGAGAGTGGTTATGATGGGCCGATCGGAATTCTCGACCACAGGGCAGATCTAGATACTGAAGTCGCTTTGAGNGCTAATCTTGAGGGATTGGACTGGCTTATTCGAGATTACAATGAGCCAGGATCAGCTGGTTCGAGACCGATTAAGGCTCCAGATAAACCAAAGGTGGAAGCGATGGCGCCTCGAAACACCATGGCTAAGCCGCTTGATCTGGNATCGAATCCCTATTGGGAAGCGAACGTGAACCGTGATCGTATCTATGATTTTTATGCGAAGCAGGCCCTTTCCAAGGAGGAGAAGCCTAATGCTTTTCCAGGACTTGACGGAGCACACACTGGTCATTGGGGTAACCAAAACGACCAGGAAACATGGAAAGATGGNAGGGTTAAGGAAATGGATCATGGATCCATGGTNAGTGGTGTGTTCCGTGGTCAGGGACTAACCATTCCCCGAGCCGTGAGTGTTCGNCTTCCGTCTGTGNTTGGTCAGAAAGAACCACTGAATGTGGTCTTTGATACTGATAATATGCGCTTCGCTGCTGCCTGGTCAGGTGACCTGGTAGGATGGACTGATGTAAGACGTGGCTTTGTTCATGGAATCCCTATGGGAGGAAAGCCAGTTGAATTAGTGGATGTTAAATCTGAGACTGAGGGGGCGAAATTCCTTGGCCTATACCGTGACGCTGACCGAGTTATTTTCTCTTGGTCCTTACCCGGTATCGGTAAAGTTTATTACAGAACGGCTGTGGTCATTAATGGAAAGGTGCATGAGGTCGAAGCGAAGGTTCCCAATGATCCCGTCCCTCAGTGGATAAACAAAATTACAACAAAAGGAAAGCTTGGTAATCAGGCTCCCTATGCGATTGATACGCTCACTCTTCCGTACAATAATCCTTGGAAAGCTCTCATGTTTCTGGGAGGTCATGACTTTGTGTCGGAGCAAAGGATTGCACTTTGTACTATGCATGGTGATGTATGGATATGTGATGTTTCTGGTTCCAGTCTCGAAGNGCTTACTTGGAAGAGATATGCCGCTGGCCTTCATCAACCANTAGGACTTAAAGTTTTTGACGGTATAATTCATGTAATGTGCCGTGATCAGATTGTTGCTCTTCATGATCGTAACAATGATGATGAGGCTGATTACTATGAATCAGTTTCAAGAGTTCATCAGACTTCNGCGGGTGGGCATGATTTTATNACTGGTCTTGAACGTGATCTTTCGGGGCGGTGGTTNTTTGCTTCAGGTAATCAGGGGCTNTGCAGGGTTGATAAAAATAAAATTGAAGTCCTCGCNACTGGACTTCGTAACCCGAACGGGCTTGGTATTTCACCGGATGGTAATACTGTTCTTACNAGCGTTCAGGAAGGAACTTGGACCCCCGCCAGTGCCATTTGTGACGTAAGCTTTGGTGGTCACTTCGGGTCAGGTGGGCCNCGAGAGGGGGACCGAGGCTATGTCGCTCCGATGCTTTATCTTCCGAGGGGTGTTGATAACTCATGCGGAGGACAAGTCTTCATTGATAGTGATGAATGGGGACCTTTGAGCGGACAGTGGGTTCATTTTTCCTCGGGTTTTGCCAAACATTTTATACTTCTTAGGGAACCGTTAAAAGAATCTTCTCAAGGTGCCGTAGTAGTTCTTCCGGGATCCTTTCTCGCTGGTGCGCACCGTGGTAGATTTTCTCCACATGATGGTCAGCTCTATGTTGCCAGTTCTCAGGGATGGGGAAACTATGGTATCTCTGATGGGGCTTTACAGAGAGTCAGATATAACAATCATACCAAACGCTTTCCTTATCCTGTTGCTTTTGAGGTGCGAGAAAATGGTGTTTTACTGACTTTTGCCAATAAAGAATCAGTTCCCAAAGCTGAACATAAAGATTGGTATGCTCAGCACTGGAATTACAGGTACGGACCCAGTTACGGGTCCAAAGAATATTCGGTTTCAGAACCGAATAGGGTTGGCCATGATAGACTCGAAATTCGTTCTGTTCAGAGGGTTGGGCCAAAACTTTTCATAGAGATTCCCCAGATCGAGCCGGTCCATCAGCTTCACCTTCATCTTGATAATGAGAAGAGGATCGAGCTCTTTGCCACGATCCATAAGTTAGGGGAACCGTTTACCAATTACAAAAGCTATAAAAAAATTGAGAAGACTTTTGGTGTAGATCCTGTCATTGTCAGGTCTGATCTGAATAACCCTGAGGTTTTATTAAGTGCATGCATAGCCTGCCATCAGCCGAAGAATCAGACTGTGGGGCCCTCAATTGAATTCATACGTAGTCGTTATGCTGGTAACCCTGAAGGAATTGTTGAATGGGCCATGGATCCGAAAAAGAATAATCCTCAGTTGGCGCCGATGCCATCTTTCAAGTTCCTTGGAAAAGAGAGGCTTCACATTATTGCAGAGAAAATACTCGAGTGACCTGAATTTCTTTCAGGTCACTCGGTTAAAATTTCATATAAGCTATACTAGGCGCAGGCCTTGACACCTATGTCAGCAGCCATCTTAGCTGCCTTGGTTGGGCCGATTTTTAGCACCGTAGAGTAGATAGCTTTTGCCTCGGATTTCTTTCCGTGATTAAGCATGTTCTCAGCGCATTGGAACATGGCGTCGCAGATAGCAATCTTATTTGCATCAGTTGCTTTTGCAGCTGCTAAAGCCTTGACCGCTTCTTCGGATCCGATTGCACCGAGTGCTAGTGCCCCAGCGGTAGAGATTTCAGGATCCTTGTCGGCGACTATTTTTGCGAGTGCTCCAACAGGTACATCTTTGCCTCTTGCACCTAGGGAAGAAATGATTCCAATTTTAATTTTCTTTGGTGCTTTATCAATGGCATTGACCAAGGCGCTGGCAGCTTCCTTTGTGTCTATAGTTTGAAGCGCGTGACGTGCCATATGAGATAATTCTGCATCGTGTAATAATTTAGCTAATGCAGGAACGGAGTGTGCAGTTCCTATGGTTTTAAGGAATCTGCAAATGCTATCCTTTGCCGCTCTTGGTATATCCGTATCGAGTGCAGCAGCCAGCTTTGATTCAAGTTCTTTTCTCGCCACTGCATTTCCATGAGTTGCGACGACTGCGTCTTGAATAGGTTTAATTCCTTTAGGGTCAATACCCCATTTGTATGTTTTCAGGGCTTCGAATGCTTGTTCTAACATGATTTTTTTCTAAGAAAGGTGTTAATAATTTCGGTCAAATGCACTTAATTAAATTTGCCAAGGTTCACGGCGTGCACGGTTACGTAGGCGATCAGCTTCTGCGTCGTTAATGAATTGCTGTTTGGCAGAGTCCCACTCTAATGAGCGGTCTAACTTATATGCTATGGTCGCCAAATGAGGTACGGCCATGGTGTTAATACAGTATTCAACATCACGGAAAGGCTTTTTTCTTGTCATAACACAATCAATAAAGTCTCCTGTAATTCCTCCGCTTCCTGCGTATTTTGGTATTTCTTTACCCTCTCGTTTTACATCGTCTCGTCCAACACGCATCTGACCAACGCCTGGTTTATTGTGTGTAATTTCTATTCCATTGGAATACTTGAGACTCACAAATTTTTTACCATCGATTTCATCAAGAACGACTTTGTTAGGTTGAAGTTCACGAACATCGACTGCAAAAGTTGCTCCACCAAAGTGATGAGCGCCCCAATCAGTCATTCCACCGCCTGAGTAGTCAATGTAAGATCTCCAACTGTTGCCACTTGTAGAGTAACTACCTGAGCAACGCTTAGAGTTATAAGGAGCCCAAGGAGCAGGTCCAAGCCACATTTCCCAATCAATATCGTCTGGCTGATTTTCAGGTGGCAAGTTGCATGGCTGGGACATCGGACCAACGTTAACATTGATTGAGCTGACTTTACCAAAGCTTCCATTCCAGCAGCGTTCCACAGTTCCTCTATAATCCTGTAATACTCTCTGGCTTCCACCAGAAACGACTCGGCCATAACGTCTCGCCGTATTTACCATGAGTGAACCTTCACCTAGAGTAAGGGATTCGGGCTTTTGACAAAAAACATCTTTTCCGTGGCGGCAGCCTTCGATAATCATCTGGGCATGCCAGTGATCAGGAGTAGCGATGTGAACAGCGTCGATGTCGTCACGTGAGAGAATGTCACGGTAATCTGCATAAGTTTTACAATCTTTATTTCCATACTTTGCATCGGTCTTGTCCTTGGCCTGATTCATGGCCCCTTTTCTTGCATCACAAACAGCTACGTATTGAACTTCTTTTTTATTTAGAAAGTCTCTGTGGTCTCCTCTTCCCATATTACCGATACCAATTCCACCCATTACAATTCGGTTGCTTGGTGCTGGTCTATCATCATTACCTAAAGCTGATGATGGAATAATTGAAGGAAATCCGAGTGCAGCCGTAGCTGCTCCTGATGAAGATAGAAATTTTCGGCGAGTGGTTTTCATAACTGCCCTTTATATAAATTTAATTCTTGTGGTGCAAGACTATTTTAACCTTATAAATTCTTTGCAAATTTAAAAAAGTACCAATTACCAATTACACCCCCATCTTTGATACCGATGACATTAAAGCATATCTCAGTATATGCCATGGGAAGGAATTAATTTATGGACCTCGCTATAATATAAGTAGTTTGATGATGAGACTGGGCGTGAGATTGATAGGAGTTTGCTTACAAAGGAAGAGATCGAATGTTAAGACCTGTCTCTAGTTAACATGATCTGGTTGCCTTCTGTATCTTCACACATGGCTAGGTGAGGTGGTTCGTTATCCTCTGGTTCAGGCTCTTTATTAAGTTTTCCTCCAGCGCCTATTATTTCTCTGGCTCCAATAATGACATCTGTAACCTGAAAGCTCATACCTGTCCAAGTTCTTTTGCCTTCACCGCCTCTATGAATACCGATTATGGCATTTTCAATAAGAAGTTCAGCGATATGGTCGTTTTTTTTAATAACATCTGCACCAAAGACTGTGGAATAGAATTCAACGCACCGTTCCATATCTTTGGCCCATATGACATATTTTACTCTCTCAACTTTCATTTAGCCCATTAATTTAATACTTATATTCTTATTGGAAATGATCATTATTTACAATGTTTTACTTGTGAGAATCGATTTTGTTTTATCATCAGCTTAGCTATAATTAAGTTAATTTTATCAAAGCTTTTGTCTATCATTAATAAATAGTGAGTACTCTAAGAGACATTGTTGGTAGTGATGAGCCAACTACTGTTGAAAATATGCAGGCGGATCGACCGTTGGTTGATCTTTTGTACGCACGAGGTGTCATTGATAAAACAGCCAAAAGAATGGCCTTTAACAGGCTATATCCAAGGGCAGCCACTCGGAAGCTTGTATTAAATTCAATTCTTGGAGCAGCGGCCGCATTTTTTGCCTCAGGGTTTATTATGATTATGGCTGCCAATTGGCAAGATCTCGGTGAATTGATTAAGTTGCTGATACCTCAGACAGTGATGGTTTTATGTCTACTGGGAATTTGGTGGAAGGGAATTCCTAGTCTCGCCGGAAAGTTGTTTGCTTGTGGTGTTATTTTAGGAATTGAGGGAGTTCTTGTAATTTTAACTCAGAGCTATCAATTAGACGCAGATTCAGCTTGGTTCTTTAGGCGGCTTATATTTTTACCTCTACCTGTTATAATAGTAGCTAGGTTTCTGCCTTTATGGGCAATTTGGATTGTCCTTTTTAATTTTTATCTAATAGCTGAGATTTCTATTTCAGAAATTTCTTTTCGTCGTTACATCGAAGAGCCTGGATTGTTTTTTAGTGTCGTTTCTTTTATTGCGTTCATTTTTCTCTATGAATTTTTTGGAAAAATTACAGAAAATAATTTCTCCTGGGATTGGATAAGGTCTCGGTGGTTTCGTTTTCTTTTGGTTCTTTATGCGCTTTTTCCAACCATTGGGCAAATTGTGATGACTTACGGATCATTCATTGATGATGGGTTTGACGGGATTAAGGTTTTAGATCTTCTTTTAATGGCTTTTGGTGTTCTCTTTGTTATAGGGGGTATCTTCTATTTTTCGAAATTAAAGACTGATCTTTGGTCGTTGGCTCTCTTTGTTCTTGGTGTTGATGTTCTTATTCTTATCATTGCAATGATTACATTTGAAGAGATTGATGTCCCTGATGAAGTGTTGCCAGTTATCGGTTTAATTTTTAGTGTTCTAATTTTTTGGGGAAGTTATGTTTTGCTCAATAAATTCAGGATTAGTTTGAGAAAGAATATACCTGATCAGGGGAAGGAGGTAGAAAGTTCATCATGAATGAAAGCACTCAAGGTATGAAGGCTTCAGAGTTAAT
>NYVP01000020.1 GCA_002684575.1 Verrucomicrobiales bacterium | reverse complement strand
TTTTCTGCAGTTTCGATTCTTTTCGAAATTTCCACTTCTTCTTCCCTAGTAAGAAGTGGGACTTGTCCCATTTGCTTTAGATACATCCTGACGGGATCGTCAAGAATATCGAGTTTAGCTTGAGGTTTATGTGGCGCGCCTTCCTCCTTTTGCTTTCTGATTTCACCAACTTTATCAACTTGAGAGGCGTCAATAATATCAAACTCCATATTATTGAGTCGCATGATGATAGCCTCAGTGAGAGCAATCGCATTTTGACCATCGTTTTCCAAAGCTTCATTGATATCATCATACGTGAGATAATCTTGTTCTTTGGCAAGCTTGATTAAGTGTCGTAATTTTTCTTGTATCTGAGGGGAATCAATATCAAGAGGTGTGTCACTTGATGTTGTTGTATCACCCAATGTCTGATTGGATATAAAAGGCTGGGAATTATCTTTTCTTGGTCTCCCTCTTGGTCTTTTGATTCTAGGGTCGCCAGTAATTCCATGCTCCTTAAGAATTTTTTCTCTTAATTCTTCTTCTTCTCTAGTGGGTCTGCCTCTTCGCCTTTTTGGTAATTCAATGATGCCCTTAATAGTATTGACCTTTTCCATCGGTATATCACAAATAGGATCCGAGGATGTTTTGGATGAGGCTGTTTTTTCAGCTTTGGATTTGTTTTTGCTTCCTTTTGGTCGTCCCACTGAAGCTTTTTTCTTCTTTGGTGCTATGGCGACCTTTTTTGAAGTGTTTTTAGGACTAGATGATCTAGTATTTTTCTTTCTGGAGGTAGTGGAGGTTTTTCCCGCCATAAAATTGGTTTGTTACTATGGTTTTTCTTAAAACTGTAGTGAATTTATTCCCGTGATTTATCAATATTCGTTAGGGCCTTTTTGAAATCAAGTAATTCTTTTCTTTGAGTCTCAACTTTGCTCGTAATTGTCAAAATCTCCTCATTTGAGATGCCTTCTCTTCTTGAAAAAGTTTTGTTAAGATCAATTTTATCTTGCAATGATTTTATTTTGAGTCTGATAAGTGACTTTTTGGCATCCAATAATGATAAATGGGCAAAATCCCTCAAAATTACATGGTTAAGAAAGGTTGCTATATGTGAATCTTTAGAGGAAATGAAAGCATTTATATCTTCGGGTTCCTCTGTAGACGGTAGTGATTTAAAAAGTTCTGATAAAAGATCAAAGTCCTTAAGGTGTTTTAATTCTTCGTTTATATTAATTGAATTACGAATCCATTCTTTTGTATCAGCATCGGTTAGTGAAAGTTTAATTAAGATTTCTACATCTTGTTCTGCTTTAATGATGTCATCTTTCTTGGATTCATTTTTGTCTGGCAGAGATTGATGGGATTTTTTATTGAACGAATTAACTACACGTTTTCTAAATTCGTCCGCAGATATCCCTATTCTAATGGCTACATCATTGATATACCCGTCTCTTGCAATGGGATCATTTACTTGGCTAATAGTTATTGATAAGTCATTAGCAAATTGGATTCTATCTCTAGCGTTATTTAAATTTAATTGTTTTGATAATGATTCAATTTGGTATTCATGAAACGCTTTTGCTGACGTCACTAATTCAATGAATTTACCTGGACCAAACTCTGTGATCAATGAATCAGGATCATAATTTACAGGTAACTGTAAAGCTCGAACGTNAATNCCNACTTTAGAAATTTCTTCATACGCCCTTAAACTCGCTTTATATCCAGCCGAGTCTGCATCAAAACACAAAACNACTTCTCCTTGCTGTCCGGTAAATCGTTTTAANAGGTTTACATGCTTTTCGTTAAGAGCTGTCCCCAATGGGGCTACCACGTTTTCTATTCCGTTTTCGAAACATCTNATTAAATCAAGTTGGCCNTCACAAATAATGACNGACTCTTTTTTGGCTATTGAACGNTTGCTTTTGTTTAAACCAAAAAAAACATTGCTCTTTTTAAAAGCTAANGTTTCAGGAGAGTTAACATATTTCGCGAGTTTGTTTTGGGGGGTAAACACTCTTCCACTAAATGCTATTGTATCACCATAGTCATTATGCAATGGAAACATTATTCGATTTCTAAACCGTGAATATACACCTTTGGAAAATTCTTCTTGATCCCTATACGACATTAAGCCACTCGCAACCATTTGCTCATTATTGAACCCCTGAGATTCACACCAATTCTTGAAAAGATTACCATTTTCTGGTGCCAAACCAATTGTCCAGTTCTTCGCAATTTGAATATCAATTTTTCTTTGTCTTAGATATTCTCTAGCCTCACTGGCTTCTGATGAATTGCTTTTAAGGAGATTTTCATGAAACCATAGTGATGCCTTTTGGTTTATGTGAATGATTTTCTTTTTAAGTAAGTTTTCCTTTGTAGCTTTCTGGTCGTATTGATCCTCTTTAATTGTTATACCAGCACGGTCNGCTAATCGTCTGACGGCAGAGGGGAAATCAAGGCTTTCATATTCCATTACAAATCCAATTGCATTGCCTTTAGCCTGACAACCGAAACAATAATATCCTTGTCGGGTTGGGCTTACCTTAAATGATGGAGTTTTTTCTGAATGAAATGGGCAACAGGCCCAATAATCTTGCCCTCTTTTTTGTAAAGGGAAATAACCTTCTATAAGTTCAATTATGTCAGTTGAGCCAAGAATTTGTTGGATAGTCTCTTCAGGTATTGGCATTAGTCTAATTTCCTGGATTTCACTGCGATATTGATTAAAATAAAAAATTTATACTTAGGAGTGTTCTGGTATTAGTTTTTTGCGTAAGAATAAGTTATGCTGGTGTGGAAANAATAAAAAAATTTTATGCGTAGATTAACTATATTTCTGGTTCTGTTTTTTTCTCTTATTCAATGTTACTTTTGCAAAGCACAAGGCCAGCAAACTAATGATATCAANTCTAAGGTTGTTGTAATAGACGTAAATAATTACTCTTTTNTTAATTTAGACCAAATCAAATATCTAGAGAATTCAATCATAAAAATTAATAGAGCTAAACCAACAGCGCTTGTTGTAAAGATTAACTGNTCAGGCGGTTTGGCATCGGAACTAAGGGAATTCATTGAATTATACAAAAATCTCAAGATTCCNAANATNGCCTATGTTACTGGAGAAGCTGCCGGACCTGGAGCTGTTGTCGCTTTGTCCTCCGATTATATATATCTTTCTTCTGAAAATTCAATCATTGGAGGGGAAACAAAGCCTATCGAGTGGAGAGGTCCATCTGAATTGTTACCGAAGAGACTTACTGACCTACGATATTTTGACCTCATAGATGATATGGCTGCTATCTTTAAAGATGATGCTACCAAGAAAGATTTAATCCTCGGAATATGTGATATTAATCGAGAAGTGTTAATTTCAGATAATGTTATTTCACGATCTGGTGACGTTTTAAAAATCTCTAATTCACAATTTGATAAATTTTCTATATCAGGGGGTGTCGTTGATGGTATTTCTCAAATTCCGGAGCTGCTAAAATATAATTCTGATACTGTTTATTTTAGCCCGCCCATTACATCTATAAGACGTGAAATCGCTAAGAAAAATAACTCAGTTAAAACAGATTCAATCACAGAGAATATATNGCATCAAAGTGATGATAAAATTGGAAAAACCAAATTAGAGAGTTACAAAGATAAGATTGTGGTAATCCCTGTAGGAATGGAATCACTTATTAGGCAAACTAAGTTTGATTTTATGAAGAGGGTTATTTCCAAGGCAAACAGTGATGGAGCTTCAGCTATCATTTTTGATCTTAATACGCCTGGAGGTATTGCTTGGTATACCGAGGAAATCATGCTCTCTGATTTACAAAAGCTAAGTATTCCTACATATTCCTATGTAAATCCAAAAGCTATGTCTGCTGGTGCTCTGATAGCAATTGCAACGGATCATATATACATGCATGAACCGTCAACTATTGGAGCAGCTGCTCCAGTAATGGGTAATGGTCAGGATATNCCTGAAGCTATGCTGAAAAAAGTNATGAGTGATATACTTGCTACTGCTGATGATGTAGCGAGGTTAAAAGGTCACGACCCTTTAATTGCAAAAGCATTTGTTGATTCAGAAATTGAAGTCCTTTTCGAAATTCCAGAAATAACTGCTGATGGAGATCTAAATACTAAAAATGCTTTTTCTCCGGACGATGAAAACGATTTACTGGTTTTGAATGCATGGCAGGCTACACAAATTATAGACGGTAANCCNTTGTTTGCTGAGGGCTTGGCTGAATCTATTGATGATTTAATCGTAAAGGCGGGACTAAATGGAGAAATTGTTACTGCTAAACCGCTAGGTTTTGAATATGTCAGTGATCTGATTGTAAAGCTTGCTCCATGGCTTTTGTTATTTGGTATTGCTGGTGCTTATATGGAGTTAAAAGCACCAGGATTTGGGTTGCCAGGCTTTGTATCTCTTATTTCATTCGCACTTTTTTTCTTTGGCCATAATGTTGCAGGTTATCTCGCGGGTTATGAAATTGTTGGGGTTTTTATTTTAGGGCTCGTCTTACTTGTTTTAGAATTCTTTGTTTTCCCAGGACTGATTGTTCTAGGCCTTTTGGGAGCAGTATTGGTAATTGGNTCACTGATATATACAATGGTCGATCCATTAGATCTTGATTGGAATGGGGAAATAAACATTTCAAATTTCATTTCGGTTTTAAGTGACCCTTTGATGAATGTATGNATTGGAGTATTTGGTTCCTTTATAATCGTTTTATTTTTTATGCGCTTTATGAACAGTATACCAATAATGAAGGGAATGGTCTTGAGTGAAGGGGATGTGGNCAATTCACTGAGTGATCCTGTAAACTCGTTATTGGGACGGGAGGGTAAAACCTTAACTGATCTAAAGCCTTCCGGATCAGCAATGATTGATGGTGAGCGAGTTGATGTGGTGTCTGACGGTGAGTTTATACCTAAAGAAAGTAATGTCNTCGTCTGCAAACACGAAGGGCTCAGAGTGCTAGTTGAAAAGTCAGATTAGAGAATTTGAAAATTCCTTAAATCTTTTGTTAATAACTTGTGAATAATATAAATTTAAAAATTTTTGAATGAATATTCTAAAATATTTATTGCCCTAGACAAATATTACACTGGATAGCTCTACTCCTATGGTTTGCGATCTANTCCTTAAGGTATTGATCTGTATATATATAGGTATATTTAACCCTTTATATGACCCTTAACGAGCATTACATTGTATTAATAGAATTAAAAAAAAATCGGATGAATGACTTTTTAAATTATTTATATTTAGTTTTTGATATTAGCACTAACAATAAATAATTAATTGTTAACAACTTTGGTAATTAAATAGATTATTTAATGTTCTTGCTCTCTAGCTCGATCAGCAAATCGGATTTGGCTATCAATAAATGTTAGAGGAACGTCACCTATAGGGCCATTTCTTTGTTTGGCGACAATAAATGTCGCTTCGCCCTCGAGGTCATCTTTTTCATCGTCATCGTCAGCATATCGTTCGGGCCGCATCAATAAACCAACAACATCTGCGTCTTGCTCGATCGATCCAGATTCTCTAAGGTCACTGATTCTAGGTCGGCCACCTTTTCGTTCTTCAGGATTCCTGTTGACTTGCGCCAATACTATAACAGGAATGTGTAATTCTTTAGCCAGTGCTTTGAGGCCAGAAGAAATCTCTGATATTTCAATTTGTCTATTATCCTTTGCTCTTCTTGTCGTAGATTGCATTAACTGCAGGTAATCAACGACTAATAGTTGGATGTCGTCCCTTTGTTTCATTCTTCGAGCTTTTGCTCTCATCTCTATAATGCTTATACTGGGTGTCTCATCGATAAGCATTTTACTCTTAGATAATTCACCTGCGGCTTTCATTAGCTTTGGAAAATCGCTACTATCAGGAATTCCTGATCGAATTTTTTGACTATTTACTCTAGCTCTGCTGCATAATAACCTTTGAACAAGATCTTGTGTTGTCATTTCCAAACTGAAAATAGCGACAGCTTTTTCTTGGTCTACGCAAACGTGTTCAGCAATGTTCATTGCAAGTGATGTTTTACCCATACTGGGCCTTGCCGCGATGACGATCATTTGCCCAGGCTGGAGACCATTTAATAAATTATCGACATCTCTGAAGCCAGTGGCCAAACCCTGAATTTGACCTTTGTTTTCATACATTGACTCAATATTTTCAATCGCACTCAACACATGATCTTTCATTGTCAATGATTCAGCTTTTTCCTGATCTTTATCGCCGATATCTAAAATGTTTTGTTCAACAATATCTAAAATTTGTGATGCATCACCTTCGTGAGTGTAAGCTGAATTGATGCATGTTGTGCATGTCGATATGATCTCCCTTAATAGATGTTTTTCCTTAACAATATCAACGTAATATTCAAAGTGACTTGCGTCAGGGACAAAATCTATAAGATCAAGTACAGCGCTTGGCCCGCCTACTTTGTCCATCAAGTTTTCTCTAATTAGAGATTCTTGAAGTGTTATGGCATCGATTGGTTTACCTTCATCAGAAAGTTTTATTATTAACTCATATAGTAGCTTATGAGAAGGGACATAAAATGCATTGGGGTCAAGCACTTGAACGGCTTCAGTGGCAATTTCGTCAGGGGACTGCAGCATCGCACTCAATACTCCCTTTTCTGCATCAGTATTATTTGGAAGTGCTCTTGATATATCCTTTGAAGTTAGACTTTTCTGGGAAACGTTCTTACTGCCAGATGAATCCTGAGAAGTAATATTACCCTGAAAGTTTGGCATCCCGTTTGATGTGGATTCTATTTTAGAATTTTCCATTTCATTTAATAAATAGAAAAAACTTCCTTCCTAATAAAGAAAATAAAATGTCGCATGTTATAAATTAGTACATGCGAGGAATCTTTAATTAAATGATGATGGAAAAATGATAATGACTAGGAAAACTAGTATTACTCATCATCAGTGGTCTCATCTTGAGCTGGAGCTGAAACCTTAATTTTTAGAGTTGCATTAATATCTTGATGGATTTTGACCTCGACTTCAAAGTCACCAGTTCGTTTGATCGGTTTTTTTAATATGATTTGTTTGCGATCAATATCTCTAAATTGTCTATCAGTTTCAGCCAATGAATCCTGAATGTCTTTTGATGTAACTGATCCAAATGCTTTACCACCCTGACCGGTTGCTAGTTCAAATTTTAATCTTTGTTTGTTGAGTCTGTTAGCAAGTTTTGTCGCAGACTCAATTTCGTTAGCCTCCCTGAGTGCTCTTGCCTTTTTAAGAGCCTCAATATGTTTGAGGTTGCCTTTTGTAGCTTCATACGCTTTACCTCCTGGAATTAGGTGATTTAGAGCATAGCCTCTTTTAACTTTTATGACATCGGCCTCAGCGCCAAGATTTTCTACTTTTTGTTTTAAGATGACCTCAATTTGAGACATAGGTTAAAAAATGGTTAAGTTTTGACAATTTTAATTCCAAAAATGGGGTGTTTTCTTTAGGCTGTTAATTATTATTTGTCAACTTGTACTGCTTTATAACACTAAAAATATCTTTAAATTACCCCTAATCCTCTAACTAATGTAAGTTAATTAATTTTCTATGTTGTTTGGACTAAAATTCAGAAAATCAATTTTTCTAAAAATTATAGCGTCTTCAATAATTGGCTTTGCTTTATTTCTCATTGTATCTTGTAGTGAAAAACTCAAAAAAGGGTCTGCTGAGATAACATTGGATCAGATTAAAGAGGTCAATATGCCCAAATCAGGTCAATGGCTCGGCCATTTTGGAAGCAACCGAAATGGCATGGCTGCGGAAACTAATTTGAATCTAGATTGGTTTAATTCTGAGCCCAGACGTTTATGGAAAATTGAAATTGGTACAGGCGTTTCTGGTATATCTGGTTATGACGACCGTTTGTTTTCGATGGGGAACATTAATGATGCTGATACTGTTTATAGTATAGATGGCAATGATGGATCAATACTTTGGAAGTATAGTTATAGCTGCCCATTAGACAAAAGAATGTTTGAGGGAGGTCCTGCAGTAACACCACTGATCGATATAAAAAGAAATCAGCTTTATACATTAAGCCACGAGGGTACCTTGAATTGTCTTGATGTAGAAACTGGAAATTTTAAATGGAAAACTTCATATCAATCAGAAGTGTTCAATGGAAGAAGGCCGACCTGGGGATTTTCTTGCTCACCGATCTTATATGGTGAAGACTTAATTGTTTCCCCTGGCGGCAACCAATCCACGATTGCTGGACTAAATCCAATTGATGGATCACTTAAATGGAGTCAGGGTAAAAGTTCTATTGGTTATTCATCACCAATTAAATTGAGTCTTTCGGGCTCAGATTACATCGCTCAATTGAACTCAGATAGCCTTGCCTTATATGATGTAGATCAGAATAAACCAATAGCTACTGCAGATTGGCCAACTAAATATGGAGTTAATGCTTCAATTCCTATTTATACAAATGCCCATATTTTAATAACTTCTGGCTATGGAAAAGGTGGCGCACTGTTCAAAATTGATAATCAAAAATTTAATTTAGTTTACGAATCCAAAGAACTAACCTGCCAGTTCCAATCACCAATACTTGTTGGCGGCTTTGTTTATGCAATTGTTGGGGATAATGATACCAAGGCAAAACTTGTTTGTATGAACTTTATTAATGGTAAAATAATGTGGTCAGAGTCTCTGGGAGGAAATAGAGGAAACGTAATTTCAGTTCAAGGTTCATTGATTGTTTTGACTGAACGAGGCGAGGTAATTAGTGGCAAAGCATCTCCAGAATCTTTTCAAGAATTGGGCAGATTTCAGGCGGTTGGTGGAAGGTGTTGGTCGCCACCTACAATATGCAATTCAAAGCTTTTTATAAGAAACAATGCGGGGAGATTAGTCTGTTATAACTTAAAAAAGAATTGATTAATTTATCCAATTTGGCCAGAACTAGAGTTGAGATTGCNTCTACATNAGGCATTTTCTATATAATAATTAATTATTGTTTGCAATACCCCTAAAATTTACTACTAAAAAAAATGCTTAAATCACTCCACTCTCTTATATGTGTTGTAATTATTCATTTACTTAGCTCTGGACTAAGTTATGCCGACTCTCATGAAAAGTTTCAGTGGTTTTCGTGGAGAGGTCCCGAAGGTAATGGGGTAAGTCACGAGGAATATGAAGATTGGAAATTCAACGACAAGCCATCTTGGACATATGATTTAAAAGGACGAGGAACACCTGTTATAGCCGATGGGAAAATGTTTGTATTTGGTTACAGGGGTGAAGGGGAGGATGTTGAGGAGCTACTCGTTTGTCTGGATTCAAAAACAGGTAAGAAGGAATGGGAACATTCATTCAGAGATTATATAAGTGATATTATTTATGATCGTTATTCTGTAGGTTCCGCTGCCATTGACCCAAAAACTAAAAACGTTTACCTCCAAACTTCTAATGGCCTTTTTGTTGCATTCACTTCAAAAGGAAAAAAGCTATGGGAATATTCAATGATGGAAAGATTTGGAAGATTGACATTTCCAAATGGTAGGACCGGAGCACCTATTGTAGAGGGTGATTTAGTTATTATGCATTGCATCACCAGCTATTGGGGAAAGCAAGGGCCAGCAAGAGATAGATTTTACGCTTTTGATAAGATGACTGGCAACATCGTTTGGATCAGTGAACCGGGAATTGCTCCCAAAGATAGTTCCTTTTCCACTCCAATAGTTGAGACCCGGTATGGGACGCGTGTTTTCTACGCAGGCACTGGGGATGGAAACTTGGTTTGTGTTAATGCATTGAATGGAAAACCTCTGTGGAGATTTCATATGAGTTATGGAGGAGTCAATTCAAGTCCAATAGTTTACAAAGATACGGTTATCTGTCCTCATGGAAAAGAGAATATCGATACAACTGAAGAAGGTCGTATGATCGCTGTAAAGATCCCTGAAACAATCGATTTTAAATCTGATCAAAAAGTATTACCTAAAGACGCTGAATTATGGAGAAATGAAACAGTGTCATTTACGAGTTCACCAATTATTGTCGGAGACAGAGTTTATCAGGTGTCTAAGGTTGGCGAATTAGTCTGTGTAGATGCCAACACAGGTGAAATTTTATGGCATCAAAAGTTAGGCAATGATAACTTACACGCTTCACCTTTATACTGTGATGGTAAATTATTTGTTCCAATCTTTGGTGGTAAATTTTATATCATCGAACCAGGTGATAAAGAGGGTAAAGTATTACATAGTTTAGAATTCGAAGGTAATTTGATTGGAACTCCAGCCATTTGTGAGGGACGTCTATATTTGCATACAACTAAACAATTGTATTGCTGGAATTTTTCTTACAGCAAAATCATGGGTAAGAAATGGCCTGAGGTTGATCAAGGTACTTCTGGTGAGGCTTACGAAATTAGAACCATTCCAACGGATGTATTGCTTCAACCAAGCCAGAATCAGAAATTGAGATTTGAGGCACTCGATGAAAAAGGTCATATATTATCCGAAATCAAAAAAACTAATTTCTCAAAGTTCATACCTGCCACTGCAAAAGTAAAAACCGAAATGGATGCTCAATTTAAAGATGACACTATCTCTGCAGCAAAAGGCGCCAAGACATCTGCCGGAGCATGGAAAGGTGGTAACGGTGAACTTGCTGGAATTTTCAGGGGAAGAGTATTGGACCAGTTGCCATTTAATGAAAATTTCGAAACTTATAATGCTGTAATTAATTCAAAAATTGATCCTGGTGAAAAGTTTGCGTTCCCTCCGCTCCCTTGGATCGGAGCTAGATTTAAATGGGAAGTTCGTGAAATTGATGGGAATAAAGCTCTGAGAAAAACTTTAGACAGGGTTCTGTTCCAACGCGCAATGACCTTCATTGGGCACCCAGAATTGAGTAATTATGTTATGCAGGCCGACGTAATGACTGATGGGAATCGAAGAATTAAATCTGATGTGGGTCTAGTTAATCAAAGGTATTTAATCGTACTCAAAGGAAACGCTAATCAACTCGAGGTAAGTTCAAATCAAGAAAGACTGAAGGTTTCTGTCCCATATAAAGTAAAATATAAGACTTGGTATACTTTAAAAAGCTGGGTCGATTTACAATCAGATGGGACTGCAATCATAAAAGGTAAAGTTTGGCCAAAAGGAGATGATGAACCGAATGAATGGACAATTGAAGTGCCTCACAAAAAGGGTCATGTAAAAGGGGCACCTGGATTATTCGGCTTTTCTCCACAAAGTCAGAAACCAGTTTACGTGGATAATATTTCAATCATACCAAGCAAATAAAAAATGAGATTAATTATAACTTTATTAACATTAATAGGAATCAACGCAATTAGCTTCGCCCAAGAATGGCCTGAGTGGGGCGGCAGTGGGCATAATAATATGTTCTCAACTGCTAAGGGGATTCCTGTCGAAATGGAGCCAGGTAAAAGGAAAAAAGGCACGGAAGATATTGATATGTCGACCACCAAAAATGTTAAGTGGGTAGCAAAGATTGGTTCTCAAAGTTACGGCACACCGACGATTGCTGGTGGAAAGATATTGATTGGAACCAATAATGAATCACCCAGAGATGCACAACACGAGGGAGATAGGGGAATTATTATGTGCTTTAATGAAAAAGACGGCTCTTTTTTATGGCAATTAGTAATTCCTAAACTTGGTGCGGGTAAAGTATCTGATTGGGAGTATTTAGGAGTTTGTTCATCTCCATTAATTCATGACGGAAGGGCTTATTTTATATCGAATCGCTGTAAGGTTGTATGTGTTGACATGGAAGGAATGTCCAATGGGAACGATGGACCCTTCAAAGAAGAAGATAAGTTCATGGCAACTGCTGGCAAAACATTCAAACCAGGCAAAAATGATGGAGATATTATATGGGTTTATGATATGCGTGAGGAGTTAGGGGTTTTTCCTCACAATATTGCAAGCTCATCGCCAAAAATTGTTGATGGAAAGCTCGTNGTTTCAACATCCAACGGAGTAGANTGGTCTCACCTCAACGTTCCAGCTCCTCAGGCGCCNTGCTTNATTTTACTGGATCTTAAAACTGGAGAGTTAATCGGCGAAGAAGCCTCGAAAATTGGAGAAAGTACAATGCATTGCAACTGGTCAAGTCCAATGGTTGCNAAGGTTGANGGTAAGTCCTCAATATTTTTTGGTGGAGGAGATGGTTATCTTTATAGTTTTGACCCAAAGGCGAAAGAAGATGATGAAGGGTTTCTTGTTCTTCCTGAAAATTGGAAAGTTGATGGTAATCTTCCAGAATACAGAGTTGATAAAGATGGAAAAAAAATTAAATATGCTACCTTTGAAGGCCCTAGTGAATTTATTTCATCGCCAGTATTTCATAAAGGTAGTGTCATATCATTAATTGGTCAGGATCCCGAGCATGGTGAAGGTGTTGGTAGAATGTTTTCGGTTAATGCAAAAACAGGAAAAGTAAATTGGGATTACACTGAAATAGAGAGGGGTATTTCGACGGTATCAATTGCTGATGATTTAATATATGCTGCTGACTACAGAGGCCGTGTTCACTGCGTTGATTTTAATACAGGCAAAAAAATATGGATGTACGATACAAAAAGTCATATTTGGGGATCTACCCTCGCTGCTGATGGAAAGGTCTTTATTGGCAACGAAGATGGAGAAGTTGTTATTCTTAAACATGGCCGTGAAATGAAAGAGTTAGGAATTGTTGAATTTTCTGCACCTGTTTATGCAAGTCCAGTTATTGCTAATGGAGTTCTTTACATAGCAAGCCAAACTCACTTGTATGCCTTTAAAGAAGGTGCAAAAACTGCATCTAAATAAAAGTTCTGACGAAAATACATAATGAATGGTAAATATGTAATTCTTATTCTGGCAATTGTTCTTGGAGTTCTTCATCAGGATTTCTGGAATTGGGACAGTAATAGAAATGTGTTCGGTTTTATGCCAATTGGTCTTTTTTATCATGCTTGCTACTCTCTGGTGGCAGCAACGCTCTGGTTTTTTGCCATCAAATTTGCATGGCCAAAAGAATTGGTTGAATGGGCTGAAAAGGAGGATTGAACTTAACCCACAATAGTGTTATGCAAATGCAATTAATTGCCAATTCTGCTTCAGTTACGCCAATAATAGTCATTTCAGTATATCTCTGTTTATTGCTCGGCTTGGCTATGTTCAGTAAGACTTTATTTAGAGGTACTAGTACAGACTATTTTGTGGCAAGTAGAAGTATTGGGCCTTTCATGCTTCTAATGTCTGTTTTTGGAACGACAATGACCGCTTTTGCTCTTGTAGGATCCACGGGGAAGGCATTTGAAAGGGGAGTCGGAACTTACGGTTTGATGGCTTCATCTTCTGGATTGATTCATGCTGCATGTTTTTTCCTGATAGGAATAAAATTATGGTCTTTTGGTAAAAAATACGGTTATGTCACACAGATTCAATTTTTTAGGGATCGTTTTGAATCAAGAGTAATAGGATTTTTGCTTTTCCCTATCCTTGTCTGTTTAGTAATACCTTATCTTTTAATTGGTGTGATAGGAGCTTCAAAAACTATTGAAGGTCTATCTTCTGCAAAAGTAACCCCCAAAGGAGAAAAGCCTGGAATGTTTCCTGAGCTTTTCGCTTCCTACAACGATGCTGTTCCTCCTCCATTAACTGGGGCTATCATATGTATAGTTGTATTATGTTATATTTTTGCAGGTGGATCTAGGGCAGCAGCTTGGGCAAATACCTTTCAGACTATTGTATTTATGGTAATGGGCATACTCGCTTTTTACCTCATCAGTGATAAACTTGGTGGTCTATCTAAAGCCATTGAACAAGCCAATGAGGCTCATTTGGTTCGAACTCCGTCCGTGGCAAGTGATGGTGGACACGTAGGTGTCCCTCCCATGATGTTTCTGACTTATATGTTTATACCACTCAGTGTTGGTATGTTTCCTCATTTGTTTCAACATTGGCTAACTGCCAAAAGTGCTAAGAGTTTTAGGCTAACCGTTGTTGCACATCCCTTGTGTATTATGATTGTGTGGGTGCCATGTGTTCTCATTGGATTGTGGGCAACTGGCAAACTTCCTGAATCAACTCCAGGTGGTGCTGTGTTGGCAAAAATGGTTGGTATATTGATTGCTGACCCAGTTGTTAGCGGACTAGTTACTGCTGGAATTCTCGCAGCAATTATGTCATCACTTGATTCTCAATTTCTTTGTCTTGGAACAATGTTTACAAATGACATTGTTATTGATACCTACGGGAAAGAAAAATTTTCTGATAAACAGATAGTGACTATAGCAAGAGTATTTGTTGTCAGTATAGTTGTNTTAACATANATACTCTCTATTGTNCTTTACAANAAAAGCGTTTTTGATCTTGCNGTTTGGAGTTTTTCAGGNTTTGCAAGCTTAACACCNCTAGTATTTGCNGCTCTNTACTGGAAGGGATGCTCGAAGCTCGGAGCAATGGCATCAATTATTGCTGCTGTTGGTGTCTGGTTATACTTTTTCGCTAAATCTGGTTGGGGAGGTGAATACACTGTGGAGGCGGAATGGATTGTAAATTCAATCGGAGAAGGTGTAATGCCTGTGGCATTAAGTTTTGGAGCTGGTCTTGTTGCTATGATTTTAGTTTCAATTGTGACACCCAANCCTACGAAAGAAACAATTGATAAATTTTTCCCAAANTTTGTGTAAATTTTTCCTACTGAGTTCACTAAGTCCGAAGATCCCAAAGTTTACATTAATCGTTATTTAATATTATGACTCCNGAAGAAGCCAAGGAAAACCTNGATAATCAATTGCATGAAATACTAAATTGGCATTTTTCTGAAGATACAGGATCACCNTTTTGGTTGGATTGGAAAAAAACTTCCGGGTGGGATCCGAGAGAAGAAATTAAGTCTTTTGAAGATATCTACAAATTCGATCATTTCCAGGATGAGTGGCTAAGAGATGAAAAGAATGAAAGGTTTGTACCAAAAGGCATGGATGGGCGACCATTTAACATATTTGAAACTGGAGGAACGACTGGACTCCCTAAACAAAGGGTTGGTTGGGATGACTACAAACATGATTATGAGATGTTTTCTGATACTCTATCTGACGAGCACTTTCCACGAGGAGCTAACTGGATAATGGTAGGTCCAACAGGTCCCAGAAGGCTCAGATTAGCCGTTGAGCATCTAGCACAGTTCAGGGGAGGAAGTTGCTATCATGTTGACCTTGATCCAAGGTGGGTCAAGAAACTAATTGTTAGAAAACAGATTGATGAAGTAGAACGCTATCAAAAGCACGTTATTGATCAAGCTGTCGAAATAATCAAATATAGGGACATTGGATGTATGTTTACTACGCCGAAATTATTGGAGTCTATTGGTGAAAGAATTTCCATTCCGGGTTCAGGAATAAAAGGTGTTTTCTGTGGAGGGACAACAATGACACCTCAATCAGTTCGATTCTGGGTTGAAGAGGTTTTGGAAGGCAAAACACATCTTGTTCCAACTTACGGAAATACACTGATGGGGCTTGCTGTTAGTAGGCCATTGGATGATACCTACAGCGTTACTTATTATGCACCCCAGCCGAGAGCTGTACTGAGGGTTGTTGACCCTAAGGATACTGCCAAGACTATGCCTTATGGAGAATTTGGTAGAGTTGAATTAACAACTTTAACAAAAGAATTTTTTATGCCTAGATTTTTAGAAAGAGACGAAGCAATAAGACGAGAACCAATTGATAATTATCCTTGGGATGGTGTAGGGGATGTCAGGCCTTTTGGTGCAATGGAAAAAAAAGTAGTTGAAGGAGTTTACTAAATGTTACCAACTGTTCCATTATTAAGAGCCGGAGGAGTTTACAACAGCCTCGATGTACAGGGTATTACTCCTGCACAGGGTGGTGAAGTCGTTGCTCAGATTACAATGTCTAATTCAGGACTGATCAAGCGAGACCTTTTGGATTTAAAGAAATCTAGAGAATCGTTATTAAAATTCTCCACTCAAGAATTATTAGATATTACCCTTGAGGCTGGAGATATATTTCTTAATGGTGATTTACCAGTTGGCGATGGTTCAGTTCTTCAAAGTCCTGATGATTACCTTCATTCCTTAGCCGCGACTAGCGGCCTGCCTCATTCGCTTATAAGAATGAATATGAAACGACTTCATGGTGTTTTTAGTGAAGTGCCAACTATATTTAAGGGCTTATCAAGAGGATTATCTCCAGAGGTTTTAGATAAAGGATTTACAGATCAGCATGGAGTAAGGGTCGCTTTTGTTCCGACGACCAATGCGCTAGGAGTAATTTTACCATCTAACAGCCCAGCTGTTAATGCTTTGTGGATACCCTCAATATCAATGAAGACTCCTGTCATATTAAAACCAGGAAGAGAAGAGCCTTGGACACCATGGAGAATCATACAAGCTTTTATTAAAGCGGGCGCACCTGCAGAAGCCTTTAGTTTTTACCCTGCTAATCATGATGGGTCATCAGCCATAATCAGAAACTGTAATCGCGTTATGTTATTTGGGGGCGATGATACAGTTAGGCAATATGAAAATGATCCCTCAGTTGAAGTGCACGGTGCAGGGAGATCGAAGATTATAATTGGAGATGATGAAATTGAGAACTGGAGAGATCACATTGACCTTATTGTGCGATCAATTTCTGCAAATTCAGGACGTTCCTGTATCAATGCAAGTTGCGTTGTCGTTCCCAAATATGCTGATGAGATTGCGGAAGAGATAGCGAAAAATCTATTAAGCATGGATGCTAAGGCTCAAGATGATCCCGAGGCAACACTTTCAGGGTTTGCAAACCCCAAAATGGCAGAATGGATTAACGGATCAATAGAAGACGGCATTGAGGAGGGCGGAGCAGTTGATATAAGCATGAATCTACGAAATGGTTCACCTCGCTATGTGCAGCGTGACGGTATGCACTACATGATTCCAACTATTACAAGATGTGATTCAATTGATCATTCAATCGGTAACACCGAATTTTTATTTCCTTATGCGAGCGTCATAGAAATGCCACAAGAGGAGATGATTGAATCAATCGGAAAGTCATTAGCCGTTGCCGCTATATCCAACAATCAAGACTGGCTAGATCAATTAATTGCTGCTGATCATATTGAAAGGCTTAACGTTGGCGCAATGCCTACCAATCACATTGAGTGGGATCAGCCTCACGAAGGTAATCTATTTGAGTTTCTCTATAAGAGAAGGTCTATTCAGGTTGCGTAATGATAGAAGCAACCCCTGAAACGATTTGTAAAGACCTCGGTTTTCACAAAGATTATATTGATTTTACTCATTTGAGAAATACGAGTATCCATTTCGGAGTTAATGAATCGCATGATACTGGAAATCACGTTAAATATTTCAATTCATCAAAAGTCCTAATTGTTACTGATAACGGCATTCTTAAGGCCGGCCATTTAGATCCAGTTGTTAATTCATTAAATGAATATGAAATTAATTATGAGATCTATACAAATGTAAAAGAAAACCCCTCCACTGATGATGTCGATGAATGTGTTGAGTTTGCCAAAAACAAATCAATCGACTTAATCATAGGACTTGGCGGTGGATCAAGTTTGGATACGGCTAAAGGTGTAAATTTTATTCTTACAAATGGAGGAACAATGCATGATTACCGAGGTGTTGGCAAAGCAACTCATGAAATGCTTCCGTTTATTGCCATACCAACAACTGCAGGCACAGGAAGTGAATGCCAAAGTTTTGCTATTATATCAGATTCAGCATCTCACGAAAAAATGGCATGTGGTGATTTGAAGGCTGCGGCAAGAATTGCAATATTAGATCCTGCATTAACAACTTCACAACCCAGACATATTAGCGCACATACAGGAATAGATGCAATCTCACATGCGGTGGAGACACTAGTTACAAAAAAACGTACTGACGATAGTATACAATACTCTAGATTAGCTTTTTCTTTGCTTAACAGATCATATGAAAAAATGGTAAACGATCCAAATGATTTACTCGCTCGATCAGATATGTTGCTAGGAGCTGCTTACGCTGGTACTGCAATTGAATGCAGTATGCTTGGATCTGCTCATGCTTCAGCTAATCCGCTGACGGCTAAATTTTCTATCCCGCATGGTGCAGCAGTGGGATTAATGTTACCACACGTCATTAAATACAATTCATCTATAGAAGAAATTTCTGAATTATACGATTCCTTATCCGAAAAAAGTTTATCAAATAGAATCACAAGCCTACTTAAAATTTCGAATATTCCATCAAAATTAGGTGATTATGGAATAAAAAATGAAAGCTTTAAAGATTTAGCAAATGAGGCATCTGGTCAATGGACCGGTAACTTTAATCCTAGGCAAACTGAGCATGCTGATTTTATGAATCTTTATGAGAGTGCCTTATAATAAATTTAAAGTTATTTCTAACTTGTAACTTTTAACCTCCTCTATTAATTTCCATCCCCCCGTTCAACATGTGGAAACAATTCATATGGCTCGGTAGCTCAGTTGGTAGAGCAGAGGACTGAAAATCCTTGTGTCGACAGTTCGATTCTGTCCCGAGCCACTTCTTCCTATTAAATCCAGTTATGGTACAATTAATTAAATTAATTATAGCTGTTATTTTGGGATTTCTAATGATTCACATTGGAATTCACCATTTCCGAAACCCTCAGATATACGATGATATTATACCCACCTATTTAGGTTTCCCGAGATTTTGGACACTATTAAGCGGAATTTTAGAAATAATACTTGGAATCGGATTGATAATAAAATTTTCAAGACAAATTACTGCACGACTTCTAATCGTTTTTTATTTGGTAGTATATTTGGCAAATTTAAATATGTGGATGAATGATATCCCTTTTAGTGGAAATCATCTCTCACAAATTGGTCATTCAATTCGACTATTGATACAAATTATTTTGATTATCATATGTATTTGGATATCTGATTTTAAGTGTTGCTCGTCTTATAAGAAGAAATAAATTAATTCGTCAGATCAGTTTTCATGTACCTTATAACAAGAAATAAAATATTTAATCTTATTTTATTGTTATTTTTTTCAATCAATCTGAATGCATTCTCTATTGCTGACAATCTTTTCAATAACAAAGTACTTCCGATACTTGAAAACAATTGTTTTAAATGTCATAGCGATGATAAAAAGAAATCGGGATTAAGAGTCGATTTGCGTCAAAATCTTCTTAAAGGAGGTGACTCTGGTTTACCATCTATTATCCCTGGGGATTGGAGTAAAAGTTATCTAATGGAAGTTGTTACCCACAAGGATAAAGAAATGGCAATGCCGCCTAAAGGTGAAAAATTATCAGACCAAAACATCGAGATATTAAAACAATGGGTTAATAGTGGAGCTTTTTGGCCAGGACAAATGGATCAAATTGACGAAAATGAAATTCAATTGTGGTCTTTCAAGCCAATTCAACGAAAAGAAGTGCCGTCGGGGAATTCTAGTGATCCAAACTCAAACCCAATTGATTTCTTTTTAAGGCTAAAACAAAAAGAAAAGAAATTAAAAATTAATGGCCCAGCTGATCAGAGAACTCTCATAAAAAGAGCCTCCATTATTTTAACAGGGCTTATGCCATCAGCTGAAGAAATCAGTGATTTTATTAATGAATCATCTGAAGACCCAAACGTTGCATATACAAACTTATTAAATCGATTATTGGAATCACCTCATTTTGGTGAGCGCTGGGCTCAACACTGGTTGGATTCAATTAGATGGGCTGAATCTAATGGTTCTGAATCTAATCTGTACCGTAAAAACTCGTGGATTTATAGGGACTATGTGATTGATGCGATAAATAATGATGTTCCGTATAATATTTTCATTAGGGATCAAATTGCCGGTGACCAGTATGGAGCTGGTGAGGCAACTGGGTTTTTGGTTTCTGGGCCACATGTTCCGGCTGCAACAATCGGACAGGAACCCTCTGCCATTCGTCAAGCAAGAGCAGATAGAGTTGATGAAATTATGCAAACGGTTGGTGCATCAATTATGGGCGTCACTGTAAGCTGTGCAAGGTGTCACAATCACAAATTCGATCCAGTTTCAATTAAAGATTATTATGCAATGAGTGCTGTTTTTCAGGGAGTTGAATTTGGAGGACGAATACCTGAATTTAAATCTGATCACCCAAAAAAAATCAAAGTAGAGGAAATCAATAATGATATATCTGAGCAAAGAACAAAATTAATAAATGGTTTAGGTTTTTGGGAAGAGAATTGGGGAGGATATACCGAAATGCATTTTGAGGAAATTGCGACGAATTCTATCAGAATAGACTTCG
>NYVP01000019.1 GCA_002684575.1 Verrucomicrobiales bacterium | reverse complement strand
TATTTATAAACTTAGAACACAATCAATTTAAAGAAGCTTTCCAAATTGTGGATGAGCTGATCAAAATAGCGCCAGAAAAACGAAAGCTCTACTCAGGAAATACAATTCTTGAAGAAATAATTTCTCTTCGCAAAAAGGATGAAGCATTAAATGACTACTGGAATCATTCCATTAATTGGTGGGATGAATGGCTAAAGATCAGAAGGGCGTTATATCCAGACAAAAATTTCAAAACAGTTCGAATTCCTGATCTGTCTAGAATTATAGATTTGAATAGGGATTTGAAATTAAGTCTTGCCAGTAACAACAAACTTGAATTCTTTTCAAGACTTGATCTTCTTTTACATGGATTACGATGGTCCCCCTCATTATTAAACGACGCTGGAACAGCGCTCTGCTTTTTGTTGCCCCAAATTCAAAAGGAAACCAACAACAAAACACATAATCTTTTGCTTAAAGTTTGTGACGAATCAATTGATTTACCAATTCAATTCAATAGAAGGGCTAAGCTATATAGTTCAATAAGCCATTCATCTGTAAAAGAACATGATCGGGCCATTGACATTATAAAAAAATTTTTAAAAGACGACCGTAATCCCGATCAAACAACTGAAACAATCGTAAGACTTTGGGCCCACATTGCGATCAATGAAAACAAAGATACATCCGGCCCNGAGAAAGAATTACAAAAACTATTAAGCCAACAGCCTACAATTNCAAACCGACCACAAACAACTCTCTACCTTTCACAAATCTANAGAAAGAACGAANATTATGATAAAGAAAAAGAGTTATTACTCAAGGAAACTCAAAACCCAAAAATCTTAGAAAATAAGGAAACATTACAAATCTTTATTTCGAGACTAAAAGAACTTAACAATGGAATAGTAAGCAATAACGACTTCTCANAGGCTGTTAGAGATTGGAAGTTAAAACATATTCCAATTTGGCTGAAATTTACATCAATCAAGAACTTAAATGATACAAGANTCGAAAAAGTCAATCCTGAGGAGTTAATTCTCAATTCCAGAAACCCCAAATTTACACAAGAAGAATTATTAAAAATAAAATTANTAATTGCTGAATCGAATGAATTTGATCGAGCTATTCGAGAGCAAGCCTTTCAACAAGCCTTTTCAGAAATTTATCTATATGAACATCAATATTCAGCATCAAGAAAAATGCTTAAATCAGTACTAACTGATGAACGATTCCCCTATCAATTATGCCAACAATTATTGATGTTCTCTATGGANGANGCCTTATCCAGAGGAAGAAATAGAGACATAACATTTGCAATAACTCATCCTATTATAGATAGAAATAATCCTGTAACAAAAAATGCCATTCAAAATTATGGGAGATTTTCTGCNACNAACCTAAACTCATTAGAATCTATCAAAGAATGCTATAAGGATATTAGAGATAACATTGACTCTCCATCATCCTTTGCCGTTTTGGCCAGAATCTTTGAAAGCAGTCTAGAATTAGGAAGCATTGAGTTAGCAAACCAAATCTCATTGGAAGCTAAAAATTGGACAACTCCGATACAACTAGAAAAACGAAAATCAATATTAGCTAATGCTTTTACTGAATCAATAAAAAGATCCAAACCTAATATTGAGTTTGCNAAATCAATAAAATCAATTGCAAGNANATTTGTTAAGCCTATCAANAATGATAATCCACTATTAATAAATGATTACAAAAAAGAAACTAATCTAAAAAAATTATCTGAACAAACGGCCTATAATTGGCTAACCCAGCGTGCACTACATGAATCCTCTTTAGAGACTTCACCTAGGTTCTGGTTTGATCTGGCAGAACTTATGCCAANAGATGAAAAACAAGTAGAATTTTCATTTCTACTTATTGAAACTCTTCTGAAGAGTAATATTAATGACTTAGAAAAATCTTTCAGCCTATTTTCCAGCCCTTCAATTATTGATACTGATGATATAATGTTGAGAGAAAAACTGTTTACGTTATTTGATACTTACACTGACAAAGATAAGGAACCCAATAGCCACGCAGCAATGATTATTACTAAGACTCAATCTGGTAAAATCAGAGATGGTCAGCAGGTGGACATCGACAAAGAATGGCAAGAATTAGATCATCCAATATTGAGAAATATACAATTACCAACAAAAATTAGCTACCTGATGGCTAGAAAGAACATTATTGAGCTTACTGAAACTCTTAATGAATTAGACCCAGAAACGCTTCTTTCGCCAGAATTTATTGATATAATTTTACCCGCGCTTTATGAGGCAAATCAAAACGATAGAATTAAAGAGGCAATCGTTGTTGCGGAAAATAAAATTAAAAATGATTTAGCCAATTCCGTAAGAACTCTAGATTTCCAATCGATTCGTTTTGTATACAAATTTTACAGCCTCGCAAAAAACAATAGCCCCCTTCCCAAGGAATGGTCTCAATCAATAGACAAGCAAGTTAAATCGGAAAGAGATAGTTATTCTTTTCGTATTCTTGAAGCTGAATATAAAGAAAACTGGATAGATCTAGCNAAATGGTCAGGTAAAGCAATAGACGAATATCCAACATATTACAATTACTATAGGCCAAGAGGCCTTGCATTATACAGACTAAATGATAAACAATCAGCTATAGACGCACTTGAGATTTACGTTAAGTACAGTAAGGATGAAATACAATGGCATGACGCATCAGAACTTCTTAAGACACTAAAATCTGAATAAAAGTTTAAACACATATTAAGAATAGATGTATAAATACATTCCAATCATCGTATCCATCGCATTTTTTTTTATTTTCCTTTTAGCAGCTAATGATGAGGCGACTCCAATTCATGATTTAAGAATAAAAATGCAGTTTGAAAAAAAATTAACTGCTTTAAAAGATCAAAATAAAACATCACCAACTAATGATATAGCAAGTCAACTAAGCGCTGAAAAAAAATATGATGCAGCCCCCTTAAAACCAAACACCAAAATAATCAATACAGCTGAAATCTATAAAGCTGCAAAAAACGGAGTTCTCTGTCTAGGGAACATTTATAAGTGTGATAAGTGCCCTGAGTGGCACGGTAATATTGCTGGAGGTTTTGTAATCTCAAGCGACGGTCTTGCTGTTACTAATTTTCATGTCATGAAAAATGAACGTGCTGGCGCTTTTGGGGCTTTGAATATTGATGGCGAAATTTTCCCAATCGAAAAAGTCGTTGCCTCTTCAGAAAAAGATGACCTTGCTATAGTTAAACTTACTGGCAATTTATTTCATCCATTACCATTAAAAAGTGACAGTCCTGTTGGCTCCGAAGTCACAGTAATTAGCCATCCTGAAGGTAGGTTTTTTACAGTATCAAAAGGAATTATTTCTAGATATTATCTTCAGAGGTCAGGTAAAGAAAAAGGATCCCCTCGAATTGCTATTACTGCAGACTTCGCAAAAGGTTCAAGTGGCTCTCCTGTATTTGACAACACAGGATCTGTCGTTGGCGTAGTCGCATCCACCAATTCCATTTATTATAACAGAAGTGAAGGAATCCAGAGAAACTTGCAAATGGTTATCAAATCATGTATACCCACAAGCTCTATTTTGAAGCTACTNAATAGTGATTAATTTTATCTGTATAAAATACTTGTTATATAGGCTGCGTAACAGCCAAGAAAAACTACACCTTTAATCCTGTTTAGCTCCATTTTCTTATATATAAAAAGCCAGCAAAATATAACGGCTCCAATCATAATAGAATAGTCTATCAGATTGATATCATTAACACTTAATGGTTTGAATAAGGCAGTTATTCCTAGGATAGCTAAAATATTAAATATTGAGGAACCTACAGAGTTTCCAACAATTATATCACCCTCATTTTTCATACAAGCGACTATTGAGGTAGCCAACTCTGGGAGTGATGTGCCAAAAGCTAATAGCGTAAGACCTATTACAGCCTCACTAACTCCGAAAGCTTTAGCTAATCCAATACCACCTTTTTCAAAAAAGAACGCTCCNAGAANNAATAAAATTAATCCTGCCAACAATAAAGCTATTAAAANAATACCATTATAACCTTGGCTACTTACCGTATCAATTTNACTAGAAGATTCACCTTCAACCTTAAATTCGCCACTATTGTTTGCCCCTTTAAAACTAAATAAAATATAAATGACAATCCCCACACATAAAATAAAACCTTCCCAACTTGCGACTTCTTTATTTATCAACATCACGATCAACGCGAATGAAACCATCAGAAGAATCGGCAATTCTTTTCTGATTATCTGCCGATGTACTCTTAAAGGTCTAATCAAACTACTAAATCCCAATATCAATAAAATATTGCATATATTCGAACCAACTATGTTACCCAAAGCAGCATCTGGTCGGCTCTCGAGATTTAGCCTTAAGCAAACAGCCAATTCAGGAGCACTTGTTCCTAAAGCCACAACAGTAAGACCAATAACCAATGGAGAGACTCCGATTTTAAGGGCTAACTTGGAACTACCCCCTACCAACCATTCAGCACCAAAGTACAAGCCTATAATCCCTAGAATAAGGTAAATTAGATCAGTCATTATTACTAAAACCTATACACTAAACTAACTAGAAAATAAACAATTGGATCAATTACCGCCATTCATGCTTTGGGTATCTACCCTTCAATTGTTTTTTGATATCTGGATAACTTTCTTTCCAGAATCTTGCGATATCTGTAGTTGTTTGTACAGGCCGGTGATTTGGTCCAAGCACCTCAATCGATACAGGAATTTTTCCATTACATAATAAAGGAGTAATATTAATATCGTAGAGCCGTTGAAGGACAACAGAGATTTTGGGACCATTCGATGTGTATAAAACCTTGGCCTCAATACCATTTTCCAATTTTATTCGATCCGGAGCATATTTTTTTACTGTCTGAGAATGAATAGGCGACAGCCATTTTTCTAGATAAGGCCAACACTGCTTATCCTTAATTTCTTTATAAGACAAAGCTCCCTCACAAAAGTCAGTTAAAACTAAAAGTTTGTCTATTNCTGTGAATTTTGGNATTTCGTATTCAGGAAAACATTNTGAAACAAATTCAACCCTTAAAATCCAACTATTACATTTGTCATTCCAGCCCTTAAGCTTCAATTTCCCATCAATAATTTCACTAGCTAGTATATTTGCCGATTCAGCGTTTGANCTATTATTTAACTCATTAATATCAATTACTAAATCCATACATTTTGTAATAGACTCAGTAATAACTCTACGCCTTTGTTTATCAAATCGACTAATTTCTTGTACTGTCAGATAATTTCCTAACACCTCTTTTAACCAAGGCAATTTAATTGATGTCGATTTTGAAATAACGACAGACACATCTTTACCTTCAATTTCATTTACTTCAGCTGCTACTCCAATATCAGAAGCATCTGCCAAACTCCCTTTTTCTAGTTTACCTCGCCTCGATCCAACTAATTCACAAGAAAGTGTCGATTTAGATAATTTTCGATACAAGTTATCATAAAAACCCACAAGAAACACTTTTGCCATACTCTCACCACAAAAATTTGAACTTAATTCATTCAATTTAAGCCCCTGTTTTTTTGCAATATCCGTAAGACTTCTAAATATGCTTAACACCTCTCGGGCGGCTTTAGAATGAATATCAAATGCATGGCATTTTTGGTAATCAAATTTTGCCCTATAAGCATAAATCCAGGCTCTTATCATCGGCTGAAAATCGGATATATCATTTTTGTGAGCAAATTCACTAGACTTTAACTGTATTTTCTTATCAAAAATATTGCGACCTTGAATTAAGGCCATTGAAAGCGCAACTTCATTAAGGCACCCCCTGCTACCCGCCTCAATAATCATTCTTGCAAACCTTGGATGAACTGGATAAGAAGACATCATCTTTCCTGTAGGAGTAACGCTTCCATCTTTTCTGCTTATAGCATTTAATGAAACAAGAAATTCCTTTGCTTTGCTCATTGACTCTTTTGACGGAGGATCAAGCCATTTTAAATCATCAATAATTTTTGAGTTAAATACAGCTAATAACAAAACAATTTCAGTCAGATCCAACCGTTTTATTTCCGGAGGCAATTCTTTATCCCTCATTGCATGATCGGATTCTGACCAAAGCCGTATGCATGATCCAGCCGACACTCTACCAGCACGACCAGCCCTCTGATCAGCTGATGCAACTGATATCTTGTTTAACAGCAATGTGTTAATTCCTCTCACATCATCGTACGAAGGTATTCTTGCAAGACCACAATCGATCACTATCTTAACACCGTCAATTGTAAGAGAAGTTTCAGCAATGTTAGTGGAAACAATAATCTTTCTTTTATCACTAGGCTGAAGGGCATAATCTTGATCGTTAGGATTTAGATCGCCATAAAGAGGTACGATCAGACATCCCTTTAGTTGTTTTATTAATCTTAGCTTTTCAATCGTTTTTCTTATTTCAAAAGCACCCGGTAAAAAAATTAGAACATCACCTTCTAACCCTTTCTTTATAACTTCTGACTTAATGGCTTTGATAACAGATTCTGATATAGTTTGAGAATTTACATTTAAATTTACATGCCGAACATCTACCGGATAAGTTCTTCCAGAACATTTTATTGATTGGCATGGTGACAAGTATTCAGCGATGGATTTAGTAGATAAAGTTGCTGACATCACTACTATCTTTAAATCAGGCCGTGTCTCTTCCTGTAACTTCTTAGCTATTGCCAATAAAACATCTGAATAAATATGTCGTTCATGAAACTCATCGAAGACAATAGCTCCGACATGAGAAAGAGATGAATTAGAAATATGCTCCCTAATTAAAATTCCCTCTGTTACAAACCTCACTTTAGTTTTATCAGAAATCATTTTCTCAAATCGCACTTGATAACCAATTTCTTCTCCTAGCCTGCATCCCATTTCCCCCGCAACACGCCTCGCCAACATTCTCGCAGCAACTCTTCGAGGCTGCAAAACAACTATTCCTCCAGACTTAACGACATTATTATTGATTAAAATCTGCGGGAGTTGAGTGGATTTCCCTGATCCTGTTGGCGCCTCAATAATCAATCGATCCCTATTACTAGGCTGAAGATATTTAACAATATCATCTTCAAGTTCATAAATTGGTAACTTTTTCTTCTCCACGATATATATGAAACAGGAACGATTCTATGATATTTGGGTAAATTTAAAGAATTAAAAGGAATTAAACTTTCTTTTTGCGCCTGACAATAAAACCCTCTAAATTATATTTAGATGATTAATACAAATTTACTAGCATTTACACTTGGAGGACCAGAGGTAATCATTGTTCTTGTTTTGATACTCTTGCTTTTTGGAGCTAAAAGAATACCTAAACTTGCAAAAAGTATTGGTCAGGCAACAGGAGAGCTAAAGAAAGGCCGACTNGAATCTGAGAAAGAAATTAGTGATGCCAAAAAATCATCTGAAGAAGACACATCATNAAAAGAGGAATAAAAGAATTTCATGAACCCTTCAAACTTTTTTGCTTTTGCTCTAGGCGGACCAGAAATAATAGGAATAGGAGTAATTGTACTCCTTCTATTTGGCGCCAAAAAGCTTCCAGAACTGGCCAGAGGAATCGGTAAAGCATCCGGTGAATTTAAAAAGGCTCAAAATGAATTTAAACATTCCCTTGAAACGGCTGAAGAAGAAGCTATCAAAGATGATTCTGATAANAATAGCAGTTCAAAGTCATCTTAATTCAAAGAACACATAAAAACTTTTGAGTTTCTTCCGCTCTTAATAAGTTCTTTTTTCCGTAATTCTGGCAAGCCATCATTTTCACACTCTTCCCAGCCCAACTTTTCAAAAAAACCTGATGCTTGGGTTGATAAGGCATAAATTTTTGATGATCCTTTCTGTTTGGCGATGTCAACTGCATGACCCACAAGCCTTTTACCATACCCAACTCCTTCGTGTGATTTTTTAACAAAAAGGCACGCTAGTTCAGAAATGTTACTTGATGAGTGAATAGCTACTGTTCCAACTACATTACCATCAATCTCTAAAACGTAGAAATCTTTAATCTTAGCACTGATGTCTGAAAGCTCTCTGGGAATCAATTCATCATCTAATATTGCCGACTGTATAATTGAGAGCACTTCGGACATATCACCTTCATTAGCAGAACGAATTTCTCCGTAAGGGTCACGGTGGATCATAATACCCACTCCCTCATTGCTAAAGAGTTCAGCAAGGATCGCATAGTCACTAAATCCATTTAAAATATGAACTCTTTCAATGGTTTCATCAAAACTCTTTGCTGCGGTTAACAACATTCTTGAAAGTCTGGGAGCCAGATTTTTTGCATCTTTAACAAGATCAACTGTTTCGGAAACTGAATATTGATGACCTTTAATTGAATTAATTAGATTAGGATCCACTAACATCATTACTTTCGACGACTCAATTGAAAGACCTAATGAGAAAGCTAAAGAATCTGAATCAAGCAAATAATTTCGTCCCTTTGTATCAAATCCTATAGAGGGTATTATAGGAATAATATTTTTTTCAAGCAGCGCATGCAAACTCGCATCATCTACCTTTTCCACCTTACCATCATATAGAAAATCAACACCACCAATGACGCCAACACTTCTGGCAATAATTGCATTAGAAGTAGCAACTTTCAGCCCTACGGCTGTTAATTCCCTCATTAGAATATTGGTTACTTTGGAATTTTCGTTCAATTCCAACTCCAATTTTTTTTCACTTGTAGGACTGACTCTATGGAGATCAGATTCTACATGTCCATCATAATGATCTTTTTGAATTTGTGAGTCGTGAACAATGATGAAATTGATTTTTAAAGAATGAAGCACAGCTAGATCAAGCACCACATTCGAAAAGTTATCAGAATGCACCACGCATCCATCAATTTTGATAACAAATAGTTTATTCCTAAACTGAGGCACATAATGCAGAATGCCTCTTAGGTCTCCAAATTCCATTTTTAAATATCAATCAAATCATTACCAATACAATAAAACTTGTATTAATTATTGAGAGAAAAATCAAATGAACGCCAGCTATACAGAAGCCTCATGCCCTGCTCCTTTATGCCCTAATATTTTTACTGTCCGATTAAGCTGCTCAAATTCTATAGGTTTTTTAATCACAGTAACTGGGCCAATAGCAAGAATCTTACTGAGTATTTCACTATCAGGATAACCTGTTATGATGACAATTGGCAATTCAGGGTGCATCGACTTGAGTTTCACGTAAAGCTCATCTCCTGAAATATCTGGCAATTTGAGATCAAGGAAAACTAGATCAAACTCTTGCTTTTCAGCAAAAGAAATAGCCTCAGCTCCTGAACCTACAACCACTCTTCCAAATCCGGCCTTTTTCAAAAATTGTTTAAATAAGGTTTGCAAGGCAGGATCATCATCAATCACTAAAACAGTTGGCTGACCACCTTCTTCTTTTTTTAGGACTTCTGTATCTAAAAGACTTCTTTTAATCCTCCATCGACCGCCAATTTGTATAGCCGGTAATTGCCCTCTTTGAACGAGATAATAGACTGTTGGCAACGGAATTCTTAAATATTCCGCAGTTTCTTTAACTGTCATCAATTCGGGAGATTCTTCAGTCGCCATAGTAATTATCTATTATGAGAATTTAATTTTATTATAAATCAGCTTTATTAAAGTTTTCTTAGTTTATAAAAAGACCAATAAATGCAAGTATTTATAATATTTATAGATCTATTTTAATTTCACACAAGTTAATTTAGGCAAAAGAAAGATAAAAAATATCATTTTATCATTTTTGAGAAGGGAAGATGGGAACGTCAAAAGGTTGTTAATTGGATTTGTAAATCTAATAAAAAATCCTGAAAAAGACAAAGGTCGTACTTGAAACAATGAAACTTTGTACGAACTCTAAATAAATATTTACCTTACTATCTTATGAACTCGATCAAATTGTATAATCCAGGTCCGATAAATGTATCAGATGATACTTACCAGGCTATGTCCAATGCTATGATTGGCCATAGAGGCAGCGATTTTGTTAATCTTTATTCTGACATACATCCAAAACTGCAAAAATTATTTGGTACAACTTCTCCAGTATATCTCAGCACGTCCTCTGCATGGGGAGTTATGGAGGCATCAGTAAGAAACCTCTCTTCCAAAAAAGTTCTTAATTGCTGCAATGGCGCATTTTCTGATAAGTGGCTCGATGTTTCAAAACGTTGTGGATTAGAGGCCGAATCATTATCTTCTGAGTGGGGCTCACCTATAGACCCAAATGAGCTTGATGAAAAGCTCTCTACCGGTCATTTCGATCTAGTTACACTAGTACATAACGAGACTTCCACAGGTGTAATGAATCCACTGAAAGAGATTTCACAAGTTGTAGCTAAATATGATGACATATCTTTAGTCGTTGATACAGTCTCATCTTTCTCAGTCGTTCCTATTAATACTGATGAACTGGGCATTGACGTAGTTCTTACTGGCAGCCAAAAAGCATTGGCTTTGCCTCCAGGATTAGCGCTTTTCACTGTTTCTGAAAAAGCATTAAAAAAAGCAGAATCAACGCCCAATAGAGGATATTATTTTGATTTTCTAGAATTCCACAAAAACTGGGAAAAAATGATGACCCCAAGCACGCCATGTATCTCTTTGATATATGGATTACAACATCAATTAAACAAAATTTTCGATGAAGGCTTGGATGCTAGATTTCAAAGACATGAAGAGCTTAATAAAATGGTACATGATTGGGTTAGCAAAAATGGATTTAATCACTTTGCCCCCGAAGGATATAGATCTAAATCCTTAACATGTGTTGCTAATAACAGAGAAATTGACGTAGCAGCATGGATAAAAAGAATGCGTGATAAACACTCTTTAATTATTAATGGTGGTTATGGAAAAATTAAGGGAACCACATTCAGGATATCTAACATGGGTGATGAGTCGGTAGATTCAATCAACCAAATGCTTGAAGCGATTACAGATACCCTCAGTTAAAAGACCGGGTACCCGATCACTTCATCGCCTTCTCTTATATTAATACCAGGCGGCTTTTTATCAGCGTCAATATTACCGATTGAATTAGTCGAATCCACGACCTCGCCAATCTCAACCTCGGCAACAATGAATTTGTCACGTCGAATATTGAATCTGGTGCCCTTTTCTATTCCTCTTGAAGACCCTGCATTAATAACGACAAATCCTAAGTCCTCTTTCACTGCAATAATTTTAGCAATGGCTGGAGCATCCCTAATTTTCTTTTGCATAGGTGTTAATTCCTCTGTTTTTTTCTGATTGTCTAACTTTTCTGCAATAGTTTGAGTTAATTGGGCTCTCTCTGCCCTAACCGCCTCCAAATCAGCAGCAGCTAAATTTGCTGCTGTCTTCATTTCCTCCCTAAGCGCCTGTAATGTCTGTTCATTTTCTATCTTTTGTTGATTAATTGCCTCTTGCAACTGCTTTTCAACTTCAATCTTATTCTCACTAATAGAGGTATTCTGATCATTAATCTGTTGAACGAGGTCAGATTTCTCCATCGACAACCTAGATTTCTCCATGGACAACTTCATTATGTAAATGACAGCTAAAACCGTAATCGATATAGCTACAGAAAGTATAATCTTGGTCATTTTATCCATAATTTCGTATAAATCTGTTATATTTTTGAGTTTTAACCTACTCCTTGAGTCTCAACGTCGCAACGTGAAATAACATTGAAGAAATTGACCCCTAAAATTGTAGGTGCTAATGTCGGCGCTCTATAAAACACTATGGCCGACAAAGGACCCAATTATAAAGACACTTTAAATCTGCCTCATACAAATTTTCCTATGAGAGGAGGTTTAGTTGAGAGTGAACCATTAAGATTACAAAAATGGGAATCAATCAATCTTTACGAAAAAATTCTAAGTGCTCGAGAGGATAAACGAGGGGAAAAATTCATCCTTCACGATGGTCCCCCATTTGCTAACGGTGACGTGCATATGGGAAC
>NYVP01000018.1 GCA_002684575.1 Verrucomicrobiales bacterium | reverse complement strand
TAAATTACAATATAATTGGGACAATGATGAGAATAGATCTGGAAAATCCAATACCTCCAAAATCAAATTATGTTTTCAATATTGATTGGGAATATAATATTATCGATGCAGACTTAAATAGAGCACGCGGCGGGTATGAGTATTTTAAAGAGGACAAAAACTACATCTATGAAATAGCCCAATGGTTCCCCAGAATGGCTGCATATACTGACTATACTGGATGGCAAAACAAACAATTTTTGGGCAGCGGAGAATTCACATTAGAATTTGGAAATTATAAAGTAGAGATAACGGCACCAAATGATCACATTGTTGCTGCGACGGGTGAATTACAAAATGCTAAAGCCGTCATGAGTGACACCCAAATAAAACGTTGGAATGAGGCAAAGAAAAGTGGTGAAATAACATTTATAGTTACTCCTGAGGAAGCGAAAAAAAATCAGTCAAAAAAAACCAAATCCACAAAATCAAAGACATGGGTTTTTAAGGCTGATAATGTCAGAGATTTTGCATGGGCCTCATCAAGGAAATTCATTTGGGATGCCAAATATCACGAGTTTTCCAAAAATAAAAAAGCCTGGGCAATGTCTTTTTATCCAAATGAAGCTGAACCTTTATGGAGTAAATACTCAACGGAATCGGTTGCACATACGTTAGATGTTTTTTCTAAATTTACCTTTGATTATCCTTATCCAGTAGCAATAAGCGTCAATGGTCCTGTATTTGGAATGGAATATCCAATGATTTGCTTTAACGGGCCTAGACCTGAAAAAGATGGAACCTACTCAGAAAGCACAAAAAATGCTTTAATCGGAGTGGTCATTCATGAGGTTGGGCATAACTGGTTTCCAATGATAGTTAATTCAGATGAGCGCCAATGGACCTGGATGGATGAGGGTTTAACCACATTCCTTCAGTTCCTTGCTCAGGCAGAATGGCAGCAAAAATGGTCATCAGGCAGAGGAAAGCCAAAATCAATTACCAGTTATATGGCTAGTTCAAAACAAAGACCCATAATGACCAATTCTGAATCAATACACCAATTTGGAAGTAACGCTTATAGTAAACCTGCCGCGGCCCTCAATGTTTTAAGGGAAACAGTGATGGGTAGAGAGCTGTTTGATTTTGCATTTAAAGAATATTCTAGAAGATGGATGTTCAAAAGACCAGAACCTGCTGACTTTTTCAGAACAATGGAGGACGCCTCAGGAAAAGACCTTGATTGGTTTTGGAGAGGATGGTTCTACACCACTCACAATGTTGATATAGGCATATCATCATTGCGACTCTATGAAATAGACACCAAAAACCCTGATATCGAAAAGCCAATACAGAAAAACAAACGAGATGAACTCAATGCGAAGGATCTGATTGATCAAAGAAACCAATCAATCCCCAAAGCNGTNGATANAAATAAAAGTCTTTTAGATTTTTATAATAAGTATGACCCACTTGATATAACTGGNGCAGATAGAAGAGGATACAATGATTGGATAAAAGGATTAGATCCAGAGGAACTGAAATTGCTATCTTTNAGAAAGAAATTTTATGTAGTTGAATTCGAAAACATTGGAGGACTTGTATCCCCAATCATTCTCAACATAAATTATCAAGATGGNAAAAATGAAAGAATAAGAATACCTGCGGAAATTTGGCGAAAAAATAANGACNGNGTTAGCAAGTTAATTATTTCCGATAAANAAATAACTCAAATTGAACTTGATCCGCTATTAGAAACTGCAGACACAGACCGACATAANAATTTCTGGCCTCCTAAAGCAATTGAGTCACGGTTTCAAATTCAGAAAAGAAAGAAATCTAAAAATCCTATGCANAAAGCNAANGAGGAAGAGGNCAGACTAAANAAAGAAAATCAAAAATCATCAAAATCTGATGAATAAAGGNCGAGTCTTTNTATTTTTANTTTNNTCATCNCTATGCTTAATCTGCTCGACTCATGGGCATCCTGTACATGCAACGTTTGCCGAAGCACAGTGGAATCCTAAAACATTTGAACTAGAACTTTCCCTTAGAGTCAGAGGCATTGACTTAGAGTCAGCAATCTCAAAAACAACCAACCAAAAAGTCGATTTAGAAAAATCAAAANATATCGATCAACTTATTGAAGGTTATCTGGCCAAAAATTTGTATATTTTATCACCAACTAAAGAAAAAGTTTTNGCTAATTACCTAGATAAAGATGTNGGCATTACCAACACATGGGTNTTCTTCTCTTTCAGCTTAGAGAAAGACCAAGNNATTCAACAGTGTAAGATTATAAACACAATTTTTTTTGATGATCTAGAAGGNCAAAAAAATGTTATNGAATACAGAATGGGCAAACTCAAAAAAATTATTTCATTTGAAGAAAATACCCGAGAAGGAAATTTTCAATTCGAAGGGAAAAAATAACTCATTCTTGTTCATCCAAAAAACTGGTTCTACAGAGCTCAGCATATAATCCTGAAATCGATAATAAATGCTCGTGAGACCCCTCCTCAACAACGGTACCATTATCTAGGACATAAATATAATCAGCTCCACGAACAGTGCTCAAACGATGAGCTATCACAAAACTCGTTCTATCCTTCATTAGTCTCTCCAGAGCTTGTTGGATTAGTCTTTCCGTCTCCGTATCTACGCTTGCCGTGGCTTCATCCAAAAGTAATATCGGAGGATTTCTCAGTAATGCTCTAGCAATACTGACTCGTTGTTTTTCGCCCACACTTAATTTTACACCGCGTTCACCGACCTCAGTATCCAAACCACTCAACAATTTTTTTACAAAATCATAGGCATTCGCAATCTTTAAAGCCTCCCAGATTTGTTCCTCAGAAGCCTCTCGATTAGCAATTAGAAGATTATCCCTAACCGTTCCGTTAAANANAAAGCTTTCCTGAGTAACATATCCGATTGCACTTCTNAATGATTCCTTTGAAATCGTTTTAATATTTACATCATCAATAAGAATCTCACCTGAGTCATACTCATAAAAACGAGTCAACAGATTAATTAGTGTCGTTTTNCCNGCTCCTGTCGGCCCCACAAGGGCAATAGTTTGTCCAGGCTCTGCACTCAAATCGACCTCACAAATTGCTTCATTCCCATCTCCATAGTTAAAATTTACATCTTTATAAACCACTCTGCCATCAATAGGCACTTTCAGCTCTCTCCCCCCCNCCAAGCCAGGCTCATCTTCAGAATCAAGTATCTCAAAAACTCTTTCCGCTGCAGCTCGACCAGATTGAAGCATTTGATTCAATTGGTGCAACCTTCCAACAGGTTCATAGAAGAGCGTCAAATAAAGAAGAAACGCCGTTATCTCGCCCGGAGACATTTGACCCTGAAGTGATAAATTTCCTCCAAACCCAATGACAAGAATAAAACCAATTCCACCAATAAAACTCATTGAGGGGTTATAGATCGCCCAGGCAAACATCGTTCTTAAAGTCGCCCTTCTTACTTTGTCACTAGCTGCGTTGAAGCGCTTGAGCTCNCNTCGTTCCATTGTATACGCCTTAATCTGCNCTATGCCTGCTATATTATCGTTAAGCAGAGCATTCATTTCAGAAGTTGCTTTACGAACAGCACGATACCGATCCCTTGTACTGGTATAAATCATCGCACCAATAAATAAAAATGGTACCGGAACGATCGCCCAAGCAGCNAAAGTTGGATTAATCAAGAACATCACAAGACTAACTGCAATGATTTGTAGCAAAGCAACAAGCCCCTGCTCTATTCCATCGATAAGAACTCTTTCCATTGATGTAACATCTTCAGCAACTCTTGTCATAATGTCACCGGTTGGGCGATTATCGAACCACTTCAGAGGTAGTCTTTGAAGCTTTTCATACAAATCACTTCTTATATCAAATATCACTTTCTGCTCAAAAGTGTTATTGATCATAATTCTCAAAGAATTCAGCAAATCTCGTCCAAAGTAAGCAAGACAAGCCAATAAAGTGTACTGAATCAGTAAATCTGAACGCTGCTTGGGAACAGCNTCATCTAATACCAATCGAGCAACGTTCGGAAAAACTATTGCCAACAATGTGCCAACTACTGCNCANATTAACTGCAATGACCCCAATTTTGGGTATTTTTTTAAGTAGGAAAAAACTCGAAATATTGTCTTCAATTGCGGAAAATTAAAAGTTACCTGCTAGCTAAACCCCAAAGAGGCCTTGTCTGCAAGTATAGGTTAATTAAAGAAACCATTGGATTATTGGCACCATAGAGTCAAAATACTTATTGTGCCCAAACGTAACATCTTTGTCAGGCAAGAAAATAGCTTCTGGAGAGCCGAAGGTAAGTGGGCCAGGTTCAGTTTATTAATCATCTTTTTAGTANTGCTGGGATTTTTGGGTACAGCNGTAAAACCATGGGAAATAATTCAAANTAGTAGTATTCCTGATGAGCATTCTAACAATCATTTTTCAGTAGGCNTATGGTATGGCTTCTTTGGAAGTTTTATCATTTTATTGACGTTGTTAATAACTTGGAAGAAATGGTCTCTTCCAAAACCAAATATCAATAAAGTCGGGGAGAAAAGAGCCGAAAAAGGTCANCCNTNTACNTATTGGATACTCATTTTATTGATTGTTATTTTTGGAGGATTTCTAAGATGGGAATTGGTAACAGGCAGCCTTAGCTGGGAGGAATATAGAACACTNGGTGGATCCTCAGAAAGGAGTACCCCTGTTGACTCCTTAACTTTTTCTGANAATTGGAATAACATTCTATTGGANTNCCCTTCTTCAGATAAAAGCCACCTNTTATCAGCGATGCTTAAAGTCTCNCATANCGTTTGGTCATTTTTTGCAAANGCTGAAAAAGTGCAGTTCAGTGAATTCGCNTTAAGATTACCTAACTTTTGTGCCTCTCTNTTTTCAATTTTATTAGTTGGNATCTTACTTAAAANNTGGGGATTTGGAGGTGCCGGCATTCTTTGCTCATTTTTATTAGCAATGCATCCATGGCATATCGAAAGAGGTATTCTAGTNGGACCTGATGGAATTCTNATNTTTTTAATACTGATAAATATTTTATCAATCACTTATTCCATTAACGACCAGACTGGAAAGTGGCTCAGCTGGATAACATTCAGCATNGTCCAATTCTTAATATCATATTTAATTCCTCAGGGAATATTTATTGTCATTGGNTTTATGATTTGTGCGATAGTTCTCGTTATTCATAAAGAGGCAAATTACTCNAATCGTTCTTTCTTTATTAACCGAATCATTNNATCGCATGCTCTAGGTCTTGCAGCATTNTNACCCCTACTAATTACTAACATTATACAAATTAGTGAGTGGGAAAAAATTTCACCATACGGATACGAATACTTGGGAAATACAATTGACTCAATATCAAAGACTCTCTGGGGAATACCATTTTATACACCTCAGGAAACGATCAACTTATCAACAAATATAGATTCAGTTGGCATTTCATTTATTAACAATCCGATCATAACTTCTATTGTTATTTTAACTAG
>NYVP01000017.1 GCA_002684575.1 Verrucomicrobiales bacterium | reverse complement strand
AACTTAGTAAGGTTGGTTTAAATCCTTCCCCTAAAGCTAGCAGGGAAATATTGATTCGGCGCCTAAGTTTAGACTTAACTGGTCTGCCTCCTTCTCAAGATGCGATTGAATCATTTATTAAAGATAAAAGTCCAAACGCATATGAACGGTTAGTGGACCAGCTAATTAACTCAAAGGGCTTTGCAGAAAGGCTCACGGTTAATTGGCTAGATGCTGCAAGATATGCAGATACTAACGGCTACTCAATTGACGATCACAGGGATATGTGGATTTGGAGAGATTGGGTTATTTCATCTTTTATGGAAAACAAGCCTTATGATCAGTTCACTATTGAACAAATCGCTGGTGATTTAATTCCTAGGAGTACAACTCAACAAAAAGTGGCCACTGGTTTTCTTCGCAATAGTATGAATACCCATGAAGGGGGGACCATTGGCGAAGAATATCGAGTTACATACACTGCCGATAAAGTAGACACAGTATCCACGGTTTTTATGGGACTTACAATGAAATGCGCACAGTGCCACGACCATAAATACGATCCAATTTCACAAGAAGAATATTATAAATTTTTCGCATTCTTTAACACTTCAAGTGAACCAGGTAATGGAGCTATAAATGCAAATACTGCTCCACTAATCGAAGCAGAGTCAGCGATTTGTTCAATTGAGAGAGTTAAACGAGACGCCACCGAAAGAATAAATGACCTTCGTCAAAAAAGAGTCTCACCTGAATGGCATCTGATCAAACTTCGAAATGAATGGGAAAAGAAAACATTGAATTCTCTGAATAAGAAAAAGCCCAATTCCAATAATACAAATTCCACTCTCAGAGTTGATGATTCATTAAAATGGATTTGGTCGAACAAAAGAGCAGATTCTGCTTACTCAAAATTCAGAAGAATATTCACTTTAGACAAAGAGCCTAAAAAAGCATCGGTGTGGTTTACTTGTGATAATGAATGTAAAGTAAAGGTGAATGGCCAAAACATCGGATCTATTGATGATTGGACAAAACCTAAACTCATAGACATTAACAGTTTAGTAAAAGGAGAAAACACGATAGAGGTTGAAGCAACAAATGTCGCAGGATCAAAAGCTGGACTAATTTTGAGTCTACATGTCACTTATTCATCGGAGGAGTCTCTTTCTATTGTGACTAATTCTGAATGGGAATTTCAGACAGAAAACAACAACCAAAAGAAATGGACTAAATCCTTTGAAATTGCCAATTACGGTGAAGGGCCTTGGGGCAAAATTGATCAAAAGAACGAATCGGGAAAATTCGATCAAAACCTTTATTCTGCGCTTAATACTCCCCCTCTCAAAAGAGATACTAACCAATGGAAGCAAATTAATGATTCCTTCTCTAAAGTTTCTGGGGCTTTCAAAATATACATCAACCAGCTGAACCTTGAGGAAAAAGCCGTTAAGAAATCTGCAGATACTGGAAAATCGACGGTAATGGTTATGAACTATAAACCTCGAAAAACACACATATTGATACGCGGTGATTATGATCAACATGGTGAAGAGGTTAATTCAGGAACACCCTCCGCGTTGCCACCCATAAAAAGTAAAGACAGTAAAAATTTAACAAGACTAGAATTAGCCAAGTGGCTCATAAATCCAGACCACCCTCTAACATCAAGGGTAANTGTAAACCGCTATTGGCAGATGATTTTTGGCACTGGNTTNGTCAANACTGCTGAGGACTTTGGGTCTCAAGGAGAATACCCTTCTCACCCGGCTCTACTTGATAGATTAGCAAAGGATTTTGTTAATNGTGGCTGGGATCTTCGAAAACTCATNAAAAGAATCGTNATGTCAGAAACCTACAAACAGGATTCTAAATTAAGAAAAGACATCTCAGATAAAGATCCTTACAACAGATTACTATCTCGTTCTCCAAGATTTCGNTTAGATGCTGAATTTGTTAGAGACTCCGCGCTATTTGCAGCTGAACTTCTCGAACTAAAAATTGGTGGACCAAGTGTTTATCCTTATCAACCNAATGGGCTATGGGCTGATGTAAGTCATTATGGTTACCCGTCAGGATTTACCTCACAAAAATACCTACCTGGATCAGGTAAAGCGAATCACAGAAGGAGTATGTACACTGTATGGAAAAGAACTTCTCCCCCACCATCAATGACCATTTTTGATGCACCGAATAGAGAAACTTGTGTTGTCAGAAGACTTCAGACAAATACTCCCATGCAGGCACTAGTCCTGCAAAATGATCCACAATTTTTAGAGGCTGCGACATCACTTGGTAACATCATGTCTTTAAAANCATCTATAACTGAGAGCATAAAGATTGGATTCATTAAAACTCTTGGAAGAAAACCTCAAGAAATGGAGCTAAAGATACTATCAAAATCTTTCCACAAATACTTGAAAAATTTTGAAGAAAAACCAGAAAACGCCGTTTCTCTTTTAAGGTCTGGACATTTCCAAAAACAAGAAACAACGGAAACTAAAACCATTGCCGCCTGGACCCTTGTGGCAAGCACATTACTTAACATGGATGAATTTGTAACGAGACAATGAAGTTTTCGAATCACATCAATACACCTGCCAACATTATTAACAGGCGCAGTCTGCTAGGCCAATCAGGTATTGCTATCGGGTCACTTGCAGCTGCATCAATGCTTAAAGCAGAAAACACGCCATCAACCAATAAAGGGATTCCAGAACTACCTCACTTTAACGCCAAGGCCAAAAGGGTAATTTATATGTTTCAGTCTGGTGGTCCTTCCCATATCGACCTATTCGATCGTTCTGAAAAGATTAATAAACTTCACGGATCGGAGTTACCTAACAGTGTAAGAGGAGGTCAAAGACTGACAGGTATGACAGCTGGGCTAAAAAAACTTTTAGTTTGTGCACCAGTATCACCAATGCAACAACGAGGCGATTCTGGAACATGGATGAGTGACCTGGTTCCTTATACAGGAAATATTGCTGACAAAATTACAGTCATCAATTCGATGCACACTGAAGCAATTAACCATGACCCAGGAATTACTCTCATAAATACCGGATCTCAAATACCAGGAAAGCCAAGCCTAGGATCATGGGCAAGTTATGGATTAGGAAGCACTAATTCCAATATGCCTTCGTACATTGTTTTAATTTCTCAGGGAAACGGAAAAAATCCAGGACAACCTATTTTTTCGAGATTATGGGGAAGCGGTTTCTTACCTAGCCAACACCAAGGCGTTCTTATGAGAAGTGGGAAGAACCCTCTCCTCTACCTAAATGACCCACCAGGTATTGAACGTTCTACAAGAAGAAGAATGCTTGATGATCTTGCGCAGTTAAATAAAGAGAACTACCGCAAATTTGCTGATCCTGAAATAGAAACTAGAATTGCTCAATATGAGATGGCTTTTCGAATGCAAACCGCAGCACCGGAAATCGTGGACATCTCAAAAGAACCAGAAAGTACGTTCAAGCTTTACGGCGAAGAGGCCAAAAAGCCAGGCACCTACGCTTATAACTGCCTACTGGCTAGAAGACTTGCCGAACGCGATGTTCGTTTTATACAATTATTTCACAGAGGGTGGGACCAGCACGGTAGCTTAATTCCTCATCTTAGTGCTCAGTGTAAAGACACTGATCAACCTTCCGCCGCACTAGTTAAAGATTTAGAACAAAGAGGGCTATTGAAGGACACCTTAATTATATGGGGTGGTGAGTTTGGTCGAACTGCATACAGTCAAGGAGCATTAAAAAATGGGAGAGACCACCATGGTAGATGCTTTAGCATTTGGATGGCCGGAGGAGGAATCAAACAAGGATACGTTCACGGTCAAACCGATGATTATTGTTACAATATTGTAAAGGATCCAGTCCATACTCACGACATGAATGCAACAATCCTAAACCGTCTTGGAATAGATCATGAAAAATTCACTTTCAAATTTCAAGGCCTCAATACAAGGCTCACAGGCGTCGAAGAAGCAAAAGTAGTTAAAGAAATACTAGTTTAAGAAAGTCAGAACTAGGGATTGATATAAACAATTATTTCTGCTTTTGGGAAAACATCCATTTGTAAAATTCAGACGATGATAAAACCAATCGTTTTGCACCATGGCCTTCATTTGGAAAAACCTTAATTTTCGATAATTGACCTCCAGCTTTTCGAATTGCTGATATCATACGCTCAGACCTTTCCGCAGGAACAACTCTATCCTTCGCCCCAGCATAGGCATACACTGGAACTTTAGCCAAATTCTTTGCCCACTTATCTAAATCCTTGGTAACATCCTTGGGACCATTAGGACCAATACCACCTACAATAGGTGCAATCGCTGCAAAATGGTTGGGGGTATTTCCACCCCACATCCATGAACCATAACCCCCCATACTATTACCCATAAGATAAATTCTCTTATCATCGATAGGTAAAGTGGATTTGAGTTGTTTGAGCCACTCATTCAATTCCTCATACTTCCAACTTCCTCGCCCGCCTTCTCGAGCGTCTCTAAGACACTGCGGAGCAACAACAATACATTTTTCATCAACAAATTTCTCCAAACCTTTTAACAATGGTATGACTGATGTTTTTATCCTTTCAATATCATCACCCCTACCCCCCGCTCCATGTAGATAAATGAGAAGAGGGAGTTTTTCCTGGTTTAACTTCTCGGAAAAGACAAGGAAGCTTTCANTAATTGATTTTGCGTTTTTCTTAACCTCCNCATTTAGTTTTTGGATTCTTTTAACTTTTTTAATACCGCGAATATTTTCTGTCTTTTCGTCAGCAATTGAAAAATCCACGAAATGGACCACTAGAGCTAAAATAGAAAAGAGAGTGAGGGTTCTTTTTTTCATCTAATTAATAATACTAAAACCATTTGGTAATAAGGCACTATATTTTTTCTCACCTTCTTGCNTNCNATGTGCCTGAATTTTATCTCCTNTAACAGNTATNGGATAATNTCCCTGAGGACCAGAGATAGGAGGAATTCGTAGACTNGGNCNCCATANTCTAATNNCTATTTTTTGATNTCTANAANCACTCTTACCTTTTAAGATTTCTTTAACNTTAATTNTTATATAGAAAATCTTGTCTCGATGTATACCAGACGATTTTTCAATTTTTCATTATTAATGTCACGCCTATAACTTTGCCTGTAATAATAGGATCCGATCTCTTTTTTAAATCCTGAGAACTTATTGGGGATATCTCTCCAAATACGGCGAATGAAAAACCATAATAACGTTCAGGATTGAAACATGAATCTTCATTATCAATTAGTTATAAAACTTAAAGCTAAAAACAATAAATATATTTTTTGGTACTTGTTAGTTTACGTTCAATCTATATATTTTATAAGGATAAATATATAATATAAATCATGAAAAAAATAATCTTATCAATATTTTCAATAAGCCTTTTCACTTTTTCATCATGGGCTGAGGAAGAAAAATCTTACCTTAAAACCAAAGATGCAATTTCAATGAANGTTAAAAAATATTTTGATTCTTCATCAGATGATGATCCTTCAAAATTTGCGGAAAATTTTTATGCTGAAGATGTTGAAGTCTTTATTAATGACTTAGTTATTAAGGGTAAAAAAAATTACATTGAGAGACTCAATAAAATTCATAAAAAACTTATTAAAGATATGAAATTTGAACAATTACATATTCATACTAATTACTTTTCAAAAGAAGCACTTGCTCACGATGGAAAGACTTTTGGCGAAATACGCCCTGAAGAACAAACGGTATGGACAAATGCTTGGGCCACTCTCACAGGGATTGGAAGAGTTACTGAAAAGAAAATATCATTTAAAATCCATATGGATTTTCGAACATCCAAAGGAAAAGTAGTAGAAATGCTAGCTTACTATGACCCCACTCAAATGAATGAGGAAATTAAAGCATTAGAGGGATCCAAGTAGAAAAAAAATAATTCTTAAAGCTCATGAACATGGAAATGTTCATGAGCTTTTTTGTTCCAAATTAAGATGATTCATTTTTTTATTAATGTATAAGTTATCACCATGAAAAAACCGATAATCATATCATTACTGTATTTTTTTTTAACATGCCTAGCTTCTTTTTCTCAAGGTGAATGGATTGAAGAAGTGATAGATCCTGAAACTGGTCTTAGAACTGGAAAAATTGAAATTAATGGTGTTATAGCCACTATTAATCCGGGAGTAGATCTTTCCGAAATTAACCTCGAGGGCGCCGACCTACAAGGGGCCAATCTCGAAAGAGCAACCCTTATATTTACAAACTTTAAGGGTGCTAATCTTAAAGGTGCAAATTTGACTTATTCTAGATCAAATTTAGCAAATTTTAGCAATGCCAATCTGAGTGAATCAAATTTATCATGGTCAATCTTACAGGGATCAGAGTTTAGTTTTGCAAACCTTTATAAAGCGAATCTTAGTTCAACAAACATGGGTAATGCTAATTTTAAAGACTCTAATTTAGAAAATGCATATCTCCATGGTGTATACATACATGGCACCAATTTTTCAGGAAGCAATATTAGTGGGTCGTCTATCTATCCTTCATACAACAGCAGCAATGATAGCGTACAAGCTATTCAAAATCTTGATCTCAAAATCCAGTTAGAACAATTAAAGGCAATGAATTCAATATCTGATAAAATTGAAATTCTCAACACGAGAATTAATGAGCTTGCAGCAAAGGTTGAAGAGAAAGATGAAAAAATCGCTATCCTTGAAAAGCGCCCCACCCTTGAAGAGATCCAAGAAGGTCGAGCTGGATCAATAGTATTAGCAGTTGAGCCCGATGGCGATAATATAACTTTGGGGGTAACTATCGAACAAAGTGATAATCTCGTTGAATGGACTAAGCTAAATGGTGAAATGACTCGAACTATTCCAATTCCAGACGGTAAAAAATTCTACCGATTTGCTTTGGATAAATAGCAAAATTTTAAATTGAAGAGTGGTTACAAGTTATAATTAGGCACTGATATGACATACCCCTTCATTTTAAGAAAAAAACTGCATGAATTTGAACAATAGACCGACTTCAGTCTGTAATAATAGATAGAGAAAGAAGCGCGCCCGAGAGGAGTCGAACCCCTAACCTCCTGATCCGTAGTCAGGCACTCTATCCAGTTGAGCTACGGGCGCTTTAAGCGACCTACAGATACAGTAAATCGCAAATATGGGGATAAAAAACTAGCAAAGTAGACATTTTCCGCAAGATAAAGTTTAGCTGATTAGTAGTAATCTGTTCAGATTTCTACAAATTTGATGGTTATTGCCTTTGGGACAGATGATTTTCTAAGAGGATGTTCGCGAGCCTTGTACTGAATCCTCGTAATAATCTAAAGCTTTCAGCGCTTCTTCTTTGGTAAAATGATCCTCATAATCCCACCCATTCCAACCTTCAATTCTGGCAGGTGTACCATTCACATTGGCTGTGATTGTGTAAGTATCTGAATCATCAAATTCCCAGAGTTGGAAGATGATTTCATTTTCATCTTTATCCTGAACTTCAGTGTATTTGAGTAATTTCATAATACCTAATAATACGATTATAAAAACCCAATGGATTAACTTAAATGCGCTTTCTTGGCGACTACTGAATGTGAAAATTTAATTAGTAGGGATTGTGTTTTCAATAATTTGCAACATCACATCCCCAATAAGATTTAAACTCTTGGGTGAAACCGACTCCAAGTTATCTCCCTCCTGGTGCCACTTGCCTCCACTTATGTAATCAGAATCTATAATATCTAGAGCAGGAATACCTGCTGCATTTAGCGGAACATGGTCGTCAGTGATCGGAGTAGGATGAATACCAAACAAAGATTTTTTGCCTATTTGCCTTGAAGCTTTGTATAATTCGCTAAGCAAATGACGTGGCGAATCTATAGGAGGATCAATCCTCATATTTTCATCTCCCACAAGATCTAAGATATATGCTGCGATCGGTTTTTTATTTCTAGGAGCACTCCTCCAATATTTAGCATAATAGCGACTACCGTAAAGCCCATCCACTGGGGTAAAATCAACCACAGCTTCTTCACCATCAAAAAAAACTAATTCAATTCTTTTCGCTCGTTCTGAATCTTTTGATAGAACTCGACCTAATTCAATTAACACTCCCGTGCTTGACCCTCCATCATTTGCACCTAAGAAATTAATGTTCTCCATAATTTTTGTATCATAATGAGAGCATATCAAAATCTTTTCCCCTCCATCTTTCCAATCTATTTCATCTGAATCAGGAGAATACCTTGCCCTCAAATTTACGAAGCGCTTGAGTCCTATTGGAGTTTCATCTGAGAAACTTTGACGCAAAACTTTCCATCCGTAACCATTTAACTCCTTTTCAATATAATTTTGAGCTTTACCGATGGCTTCTGTACCTGGTTCCCTAGGACCAAAATTGACTAAAATCTCAACATGATTATAAGCCATTTCNCCAGAAAAGCCCTTGTTCACTGGCTTGCAACCAACAAAAATTTGCAAAGCAAGGACCATTCCTGATGCAAATATTATAAGAGATCGAGTTCTCTTACGCCTAGTCGACATCATCAATACCCATGAGCTCAAGCAATCGCTCTAGGTCTTCATTATTGTAATATTCGATTTCGATTTTCCCCTTTTTTGAACCTTGATTAAGATTCACTTGTGTAGCAAATCTTTCTCGAAGAAGATCCTGAATTCTAGAAAGAGCCANGGATAATTGTGGATTAGACTTATCTTTTTTTCCTCCACCCTTAGTCGTTCCTGGATTAAGGAAGTCACCGACAAGTTTCTCTGCCGCTCTAACCGTCAANCCACTCTTTATAATTTGGTTAGCAAGCCTANTTTGATCAGTTTNAGATTTTACACTTAATATTACTTTTGCATGCCCAACACTTATGTCGCCGACAGAAAGTTGTTTTTGAACNTCAACCGAAAGATCNAAAAGACGCATCGCATTGGCAACAGTGGTACGATTTTTNCCAACTCTTGAGGAAATTTGCTCTTGAGTCATTCCGAAATCTTTTGCCAGTTTAGTATAAGCTTGAGCCTCCTCGATGGGATTTAAATCTTCCCTTTGAAGGTTCTCAATCAAAGCCATTTCAAGTACATCTCTGTCACTTGCTTCACGATAAATGACAGGAACTGTATCAACTTCTAAACTTTGACAAGCTCTCCACCTTCTTTCACCAGCTATAAGCTCAAGCTTACCCTTAACCTCCCGTACAATTAAAGGCTGAATTACTCCATGTTCTTTTATGGATTCAACGAGATCACCAAGTGCCTCATCATTAAAATGCTTTCTTGGCTGCAATGGGCTTGGAATAATTTCCGATAAAGACACAGAAACAACACGATCACCCGGCCCCGGATCTGTATTAACCGATGCAGTTTTTGACGTGTCTTTACTAACTTTTCCAATTAGTGCGCCTAATCCTTTTCCTAGAGCCTGTTTGGCCATAATACGAGGCTATGCGATTCCAAGCTAAGTATCAAGAGAAGCCGTAAGAAAAATCAAAAAATATTNTGATATGAAATGCCCTTGTATTGNTGAGGCAAATACTATCCGAGACGGTAGGTAATGCGTGCCTTATCAATATCATAAGGTGAAACCTCAAGTTTAACCTTGTCTCCAACAACTAACCTGATGAATCTTTTGCGCATTTTGCCGGAAATATGAGCGAGCAGTTCATGCCCATTAGAAAGTTTGACTTTAAACATAGTTCCNGCAAGAACAGCAGAAATNGTTCCTTCAACTTCCTGAGATTTTGAACTTGATCCTCCCTCCCTNCGTCGACGCTTTCCTTCTTCGATAGCTTTTTTATCTACNGCTCTTGATCGAGCTTTTCGTGCTCTTGTCCTTTTTTCGTTTCCCATAATTAATTGAATTGTTGCTATAAAAACAACTACCGNTCATTATAGCACATTATTATTACTATTGCACAATTCCTTGTTCAACAAAAAGAATTATTAATAAGAATCGGGAATTAATTATTTAANTTAGTTAAGTCGTTATGGNTTTTGATTTTTCGTTCTCCAACTTTGGAGAAAAAATTGGAGGAAANTGCGGNATTGTAGAACTGATGAAAGGGCTNGGTGAAGCCCTAACTGAAAACAAAGAAATGCGAATGATGGGAGGAGGNAATCCTGCTGCAATTCCCGAAATTCAAAATATTTGGAGAAACCAAATTAAAGCTCTACTCCAAAACCCTAATCAACTTGATACTGTTTTAGGTGATTATGACGGTCCTTCTGGAAACCCTGAATTTTTAAATAAACTTGCAAATCTTTTAAATCAAAAATATCACTGGAGCATAAGCGCAAAAAATATCTCAATAACATCTGGTGCGCAGACTGCATTTTTCTTTTTATTCAATTTATTAGCNGGAAAATTTCCCGATGGTTCTAAAAAGAAAATTCTTCTGCCAATCGCTCCAGAATATATTGGNTATGCCAATCAAGGAATTAATAACGATCTATTCACTGCGATACCAGGACTCATCGAAGAGATTGGCAATAAATCTTTCAAGTACCGAGTAGATTTTGAGAACCTAAAAATCACAAAGGAAATTGCAGCCATATGTGTATCAAGGCCAACCAATCCAAGTGGCAATGTATTAACGGACGAAGAGATTGATAAACTTTCATNTATTGCGAAATCCAATANTATTCCTCTTATCATTGATAACGCCTATGGNATACCTTTCCCCGGAGCAATTTATACATCTGCCAACCCAATATATGATGACCATATAATATTAACACTAAGCTTATCCAAACTCGGCTTACCNGGAACNCGAACAGGTATCGTTATAGGNAATGAAAAAATAATTGAAAAGATATCTGCAGCTAACGCAATTATTGGATTGGCTAATAACAATATTGGTCAGGCAATTACATTACCTTTAATCGAGAGCGGTGAAATTATTGATATTAGTAATAACATTATCAAACCTTATTACTTCAAAAAAATGGAGGCAGCACTCTCGCAGGTTAAAATATCATTCGACGAATCAATACCTTACAGAATACATCAAGGAGAAGGCGCATTTTTTCTATGGTTTTGGTTNCCGAATTTNCCAATCACAACGAAAAAATTATATCAGAGGTTAAAAAAGAGAAATGTACTTATTGTACCCGGAGAATATTTTTTCTTCGGAATAAAAAGCCCATGGGATCACTCAACAGAATGNATTCGCATCACTTTCTCTCAACCTGAACCTGTCATNNAAGAGGGNATAGAAATTTTAGCTGANGAAGTCAGGAAAGCTTATCTGTCTTAATTTTTCTGTAAATACCTAGCAAGAATTGGCTTAAGTTTTAACANGGTTTTTTCAGGCCANAGCGATNCATCACCAATAANCGCACCATCTAGTGAANAGTGATCGTCCCAGTTGGCAGNCTCAGGTATTTTAGGTATTACCGCTTTGATTATCTTTTTGGCAGAATCAGCATTTGCATTTAAATGACCAATTACAATATCAGCTGTCACTGGTTCTTCTTCTACTTTCCAACAATCATAATCAGTGATCATAGACATGGTAGATAAAGCAATTTCAGATTCCCTTGCTAGTTTCGCTTCCGGTAGATTCGTCATCCCAATGACATCAAATCCAAGACGCTGATTATTAATTGATTCAGCTCTAGTAGAGAAAGCCGGACCATCCATATTGACATAAGTACCCCCATTATGAACTTTGCCCTGATGAAGATCACTCGCAGTTTCAAAAACAAGTTCTCTTAATTGGTGACTTATTGGTTCTCCAAAGGCAATATGAGCACAAATACCTTCTCCGAAAAATGTATGCTCTTCACGGCGGCTAGTACGATCAAAAAACTGATCAGGTAAAACGATGTCCCGAGGTGCATAACATTCTTGGAGACTTCCAACGGCGGTGACAGAAATGGCCCATGAAACTCCTAAAGATTTTAAGGCCCAAAAATTCGCTCTATGATTTAATTCATGCGGCAAAATCGTATGACCTCTTCCATGTCTCGGTAGAAAAAAAACTTTCCTTCCACTTAACTCAGACTCGACAATCAAATCTGAGGGAAATCCATATGGCGTTTTAATCTTATGCTCGTCAATTTTTTCTGCACCATCTATTTCATAAAGACCACTTCCACCTATAATTGCGATTGCCGGTTCCAAATTCATATAATTTTTCGTAATGATTTATAAGAAATTATAAAAAAAACTCAATTTACCACTCAAAATAGCATGCGATAATTAAAAACCAATGATTTGTGAAAACATAATAATCAGATCATTTATAAGAAGTTGGATTTTTATAATCAGCTTGTCCTTATCCCATGGTCAGGATTGGGGAGTAGAGAATGGCTATAAACAACTCATTGATGAACTTTCCTCGCCGCCTACAATAAGTTACCAATCGGTGTTTTTCATATCCGCAGCGGACACAAACTGGAAATACAAAAAAGGGACAGCCGAGGCTTCCATCCCTATTAACTTGTGGAGAGAATTAGATTTTGAGGAAGATGAAGAGTGGATACAAGGACAAACTCCAATCGGATATGGTGATGGGGATGACAATACTATTCTCGATGACATGAGGGGTTCCAACTTTGAATTTTCAAAGGCCTATACGAGCGTTTATTTTAGAAAAAAATTCATTGTCGAGAAAGGAAAAATTCCAGCCAGACTATTATTAAAAAGTTATATCGATGATGGAGCTATCATTTGGATTAATGGTGTTGAAGTAGCTAGATTATACGTTGAAGAAAATACTAAAAGTTTTGGTGCAACGGCAAATAATCATGAAGCCAGATGGGAACCAATTATCATTGGAAGATCAAATTTGTTGCTCAAGGAGGGCGAAAACATCATTGCCGTTCATGCCTTTAATAGCAATTTGGCTAGTTCAGATTTTTCGTTCGATTTGGAACTGATGTCTGCCCCGTTTAAAGTCTCATTAATCGAAGCTGCTGATGCTGAGGGGAGATTCTTACCTTTAGAATCTCCAAACTTATCCCCAAGTAGAGGATACTTTTTTCAGGGAACTGATAAGTTTAAACATCAGGTTATTTCCATTAAAACCATAAATGAAAATACCAGTTATGGTAAGTCCGATCATTCTGAAGGGGTAAGCCGGCGTTTTTTCAGTACAGATTCAATCACACCCTGGATTGCAGAAGTCGACGTATATGCAGCAAATCAATGGGCGTCTCAAGATTATTTATTAAGCGGAACTCTATTACCTCCTCGAATTGAAGAGAGCATGATTCAAAACCATTCTTGGATATCTTATGGCTACACCGAAAACAATACACCTTCTGAGGTAGACTCAATTATTGCATTCCATAATGAAGCGATCAGAAGACTGGATTACGCAATCGATCGTGACCAATTCATAGCATGTGTTGGGCTTAATAATGGAAATAACACGACCGTTCCATCTATCCTTGCCTCGAGTTATAACGCAATTGTAGTTGGAAACACTAATGGATCTCATAGTAGAGGAGGCACTCCTGCTGCTCCAAACAATAGTTCAGGAATAACGGTACATGATGGACCAGGACGATTGAAACCTGATATTGTCGCGAACGATAACTCAACGAGCAGTTGCACCCCTCAAATAAGTTCAGCCATTGCTTTTCTTAACGGCATCGCTACACATCAAGTAAAAGCAAGCGCTTGTTTTCCTGAAACAATGAAAGCTATCATTATGGCAGGGGCAGACAAAAAAATACTACCTAACTGGACAAGATCCGTTAACAAACCCATTGATCCCGTTTATGGAGCAGGAAAAATAAATGTGTACAATAGTTATAAAATCATTACTGAGAGTCAGAAACTATCCACAGGTGATTACAATCACTATGGATGGGATTTTAATTCATTAGAAAAAGACGATGAGCTATTTTATAACATCTTTCTCAAAGAAGATTCAACGGAAGCTGTTTTTTCATTAAATTGGAACAGGTCAGTTATTGATGCCCCATGGATTAACAGTAAAGAATAC
>NYVP01000016.1 GCA_002684575.1 Verrucomicrobiales bacterium | reverse complement strand
CAATGGGTCTCCTGTGCATACTAACGGAATCAACTTGGAAGAATTAATCAAACCCAAGAAAGGAAATTCATTACGCGAAACTATGCGCAACAATATTATTGCCGTTCAAGAACAAGCTTCCCGTTTAAATAAGCCAATGTTTGCTCATATCAATCATCCAAACTTTGGGTGGTCTATTACAGCTGAAGATATAGCCCACGTAATTGAAGAAAAATTTTTTGAGGTCTACAACGGCCACCCCAGTATCAATCATATGGGAAATGCACAGAGACCTGGTGATGAAAGAATTTGGGATATAGCTAATACCATACGCCTTTCCAAACTTAATGCTCTTCCACTATTTGGAATTTCCTCAGATGATTCGCATCATTATCACGGTGGTGATTCTAAACCCGGAAGGGGGTGGATAATGGTTAATAGCTCTAAACTAAATGAAGACACCATTGTGAATTCAATTAATGCTGGTAATTTCTATGCAACCAGCGGAGTTCATTTTAAGCATCTTCGTAGAAGTCAAAAAGAAGGCATCATAGAATTTGAAATTAAAGCCGAGGACGGAATCGAATACAGCACTAAGATTACAGGAACGAAAAAAGGTGAAGAAAATGATCCTCGAAAGATTGGAAAAGTTTTTGCCAGTTTCAAAGGTGTAAAAGTTAAATATCAATTGTCTGACAATGATTGGTACTTTCGAGCCACTGTCCACTCTTCTAAAAATCATCCAAATCCATCTTTTAAAGGGCAAATGGAAAAAGCTTGGACACAACCAGTTTGGACAAGTTCCAATTGATGCTTTGACCCTCCTTGGCTCTATACCTTTAGTTTTATGTTATTTTCTCTTTTTTTCTTGAATGACGGTACCATTTCGAGAGACTAAATACCTTATGAAGAGACGAAACTTTCTAAAAACATCCGCGGCCAGTGCATTGGCTGCACCGACAATCATTCCTTCATCTGTACTTGGCGCTGATGCACCGAGTAACCAGATTACACTTGGCCTTATTGGCTGTGGTGGACAAGGCAATGGTAACCTGAATAATTTAATGGGCAAAAGTGGCACTCGTGGTATTGCTGTTTGCGATCCAGATAAAAATAACATGAACAGGTCGCGAGATAATGTTAACAAGCGATACGGTAACAAGGATTGTCAAACCTTCACCGATTTTAGAGATTTATGTGCCATGAAGGAACTCGATGCTGTAATCGTTGGAACACCTGACCACTGGCACTCATTGGCTTGTCTTGAGGCTCTAAATAACAAAAAAGATGTTTATTGTGAAAAACCAATAACTCATCTTTTCGCAGAAGGTCAGGCCGTTTATAAAGCAGCGGCNAAGAACAAAGCAATTTTCCAGGTTGGTTCTCAACAACGCTCAAGTTCTCGTATGCGTGTAGCAGCAGAGGCTGTAATGAACGGTGTCCTCGGAAAAATTAAAGAAGTTAAAGTTGGTCTTCCAACCGGCGGCGGTACCAATGAGGAAGGCAAAGTTGCACAACCGATTCCTGATCACCTTGATTATGATCTTTGGTGCGGACCGAGCAGAATGTTGCCATTCCATCCAAAGCGCCTTCATTGGAATTGGCGCTGGTGCTTAGATTACGGTGGNGGTCAGCTNATGGACTGGATNGGTCATCACAACGACATAGCACACTGGGGTCTGGAAATGGACAAGAGTGGTCCAATTAAAGTCGAAGCCAAGGGATTCCGCTATCACGGTAAAGGAATGTACGATCAGCCCCTCGACTACACCGTTGTTTCAGAATATGCTGGCGGTTATACTGTAACATTATCCAATAAACATAAAATGGGTAAGGACAAGAATAGAAGCATGGGTACCGAGTGGCACGGTGAGAATGGATGGATTTACGTCGATCGTGGAAGAATAGAGGCCTCCAACAAAGATTGGATCATTGAGAGAAATGACCGTGGTCCGAAAAAGGCTTATAAAGCCGTAGGCGGACACCATCAAAACTTTATTGATGGAATCAGAACANGNAANGATTGCATCTGTACTGCAGANACTGGACACCGTTCNGCAACACCTGGTCACATTGGNTACGTTTCCGATAAACTAGGNAGAGCCATCAANTGGGATCCGGCTAAAGAGGAATGTGTCGGTGATGCTGAAGCTGATAAGCTACTAAAGACTGTAAATTACAGAGGAGATTGGAAATTCGAGGCATAATTCCCAATTCTTAAATAATTAGAATGTTAGGGCCCGTCCTACTCGGACGGGCCCTTCTTTTTGGAACTGATTGATTATTTATTCCAGCCNTTCTCTTCAATGAGATCTTTTATTGCCGCAATTCCAGGATGATCTGAAGGCATTAAATTGTGTTTTACTAAATATTTAACAGCATTATTAAGTTGCATAACATCCCCCTTGCGACCCTCTGGTTTATCAGAAACTTCATATAAAAACTCCTCACCAAGAGCCTCAGCCTCAGCGTAAGCCTCTTCGTGTTTCTGGTAATAAAGTGATTCCATTAATCTTAACAACTTCTCTTTACCTTGTTTGGTTTGAGCATCTTTTCGGATGCTTGCAGCAATCTCGGCTCGTTTTTTAGTGGTTGCTTCAGGAGATATTTTGCCGTCCGTTCCACCTTCGAGTGGTCTTTTTCTCAGTTCTCTATACCANATATTCCTGAATCTTACTGGATTGCCATGGTCCTGCAAGGAAAGTGGTCCCTTCTCAGGAAAAGCCCTTGGCTTTGAGCGAGCTCGGTGTCCACCCCCACCCTCTAAAGGGGTTGAGTCTTGGACAACGACTCCATTCACAAGAACGGTCATTGAACCTTCATCTAACACTTTTCCATCCTTCAGNATCGGTCTTCTAAAAATAATGTCATAACTTTGCCATTGTCCAGGTGCTTTGAGAGGATTGGCCATAGGTGGCATGACTCCATAAATAGATCCAGCAAATCCATCTGGATAAGTGGGATTATTATAATTATCGAGCACTTGAACTTCGGTTTTACCCATAAGGAAAACTCCGCTATTTCCTCTTCCCTGACTACTTCCCACGATTTTAGTCGGAGCAGACCATTCAATGTGCAACTGGCAATCAGAAAATTGAGCCTTAGATGCAATTGATCCAGCACCGCCAACAGAGACGAGTGCACCGTCTTGTATCTTCCAATCCTTCTTGCGCTTATTGTTAGTATGGATCCAATTTTCCTTAAATGATTCCACTGTTCCATCAAACAAGACAATCGCATCAGAAGGAGCACCACCGGGGCTTTTTGCTGGTTCTACCCTTGGAGGTTGTGGTCGATTATTATCATGAATCGCCCAAGGGTGGGTCTGATCAGGTGGATCACCATAAAACTGTGCTGAGCAAAAGGGCGTTACGCCAAGAAGCAAAGCAAGAATGGTGAATAACTTCTTAATTTTTGTTGGAGCTAATTTCATCAATTGTCCTTAAACGATAATAATAATGCTGGCAAGTTTTGTACAATAAGCTCATGGATAGGGATATTTTTTGAGGTTAACCATGATTTATCGAGTTTTATTCTTTTTAAGAAGAATTATTGGTGCAATATTTAGAAAAATTGTCCTGAACACCTTTTGANAAATGATTAAAAAATCTCTCAAACTATTATTGATATCTCTATTAGTAACTTCTTTTGCTAACGCAGCCGATACGCTTTTTCTGAAAGGAAAAGATGGCCCGGGCAAGGGTAAACACATCGTTATTATTACAGGTGACGAAGAATACCGATCAGAAGAATCTGGTCCAATGCTTGGTAAAATATTATCTCAAAAGCATGGTTTTGATTGCACCATTATTTTCTCATGGACAGACGGTTACATTGACCCAAATAACCAAAAAGGTCTTAGAGGGCTTAAAGCTTTGGATAAAGCTGATCTCATGATCATAGGAACTCGTTTTAGGCAGCCATCTCAAGAAGAAGCGGTGCCCATTACAAACTTTCTAAATGCTGGTAAGCCTGTCATTGGCTTTAGAACAGCCACTCATGCTTTTACTGGTGGAAATAAATTCGGCTCTGGTGAAGGTGCCATTGGTTTTGGAGCATTTGGTAGAAAAATTCTTGGCGAACAATGGGTTAATCATCATGGAGGCCATAAAAGAGAAGGTGCACGTGGAGTTGTTGAAGAGAAAAACAAGGAACACGAAGTTTTAAATGGAGTAGGTGATGTTTTTGCACCATCAGATGTTTATGGAGTTCGCCATCTTACGGATCAGGATACAATTCTTTTGAGAGGCGCGGTAACCAAGACCATGGATCCCAAATCTGAAAATGTTGAAGGTAAGAAAAATGATCCTATGCAGGCACTGGCTTGGTTACACCCTTATGTAGCACCAGACGGCAAAACAAAGGGTGAAGCTTTTTGTACTACTGCAGGAGCATCATGTGACTTTGTCAGTGAGGGTCTTCGTCGTATCGTTGTGAACGCGTGCTATCACCTGACTGGATTAAAGGTTCCAGAAAAGGCAAATGTGGATTATGTTGATCCTTTCTACCCAAGTTTTTATGGATTCATAAGAGATAAAAATTGGTTTAAAGATCTGGATATGCAGGCTGAGGATTATGGATTAGGTAAAACTCCTCACGCGCCAGACCCTCCAGGAACTCCTTCTTGGCCGCATAGACCAATGCCTAAAAAGGGCTAATTAGTTAGCTTAATCCTAAAAGATACTCGATATGAGTGCGCACGATTTTGCCCATCGTGTCTGAGTTTTTAAAGATATTTGTCTGATAATGTTCGGTTAAATCCTGATTTAGCTGTTTGGTTTTTTCAGGCGTTGAAAGCTGCTCTTTAGACATGAGGTCTAATAGCTCGCCTACGCGCCTTTCAGCCGATCGGTATCGCCTTGATATGAGTGTTCTTTCCTCCTTTTGATACTGCTCAATAGTTTCCTGATTAAGTAAATTCATAACCATATCAACGATCGGAAAATTATCGGCAAAAAATTGAGCTAAATAAATTTTACGATTCCCCTCATAGGACTGTTGATCAAAGTCGATCGGTCTGACTCGATATTGGACCTCTTCAAAATCAGGAGTCATATCGACGACGTAATTAACTGACCTCATATCACCGAGCAATCTCACAAAGCAGCGTTCATTGAATTTTACAAACTCCTTGGCAACTCTTACCGCGTGGAGGTCTTCTCTTTTTTGTAAATCTTTTAAAAATACATTACCAGGGAGGCCAGCAATATGCTCTTCTATTAATGTGCCCCCATTGACTAAATAATTGATTCTAGTTGGGGATAAGATGTGCTCTAATTCCAGACCATAAACCCTAGAGGCATCAGCTACTTTAACATAATAGTGATCAAAATTATCATTGTACCGGTTAATTATTCTAATTCTAAAAGGTCGCGAATTTCCAAAAGCTCCAAAATCAATTCTCTCCACATCAAGGTGTTTGGCTTTTTGTGCATCGCCACCCATTTTAAGGTTAACATATATGCTTGTGAGTCTGGACCTAAGCTCAGCCATTTCACTAGGCTTATACATCACTGTTTGCCAATTGGTTTCTGATCCGTCAGGTGACTCATACTGAATGGCCTCATTGAATCGATGCAAGTCGCTGTAGATTTTGGGAACAGTTTCCAGATACCGTCCATATTTAAGTAAATAATTCTTAAATTCAGAACTTACAGGATACGATTTTTTCCTTTTTGAAATTTCCATCTTTATTAATGGCGGCTTTGAAAATTATACAGCGTCTTTACGCTTTTCATGCATTCTTCCCTCTATTGCCGTTTTTAAATAAGACCTAATGTTAGTTGGTATCGGTTTTATCGATATAAAAATTTTACTACCATTATTACATTCTATAGATAGTAAATTCATATCTTCATTGATAGTAGCATCATTAATTTCTGACCAATATAGCATTCTGAAATTTTTGACTGGAAACCAAAAAGGAAATAACTCGAGACCCAAAGGTGAAAGTATTATAAAAGCATGTTGCGTACAATGAATGGCTACCAAAAAAAATAGAACTGCCATCGTGATTAAAATAACGCTCAATAGAATTGGAACAAACAGGTGGCCATTTTGATTGTTTTCCAAACCGTTAAAATAAACTCGGAACCATATAAATCCTAAAATACATAAAGAAATTAAACCGGCTCCAACAAATGTTATGGCTTGTCTGGATCGAGTAAACCGTAACTCCTTCTCGGGTTCTTGAATATTTTTTGGTTTCCCCAATGCGCTTAGTTATCTGAAATCCTAATCACCATGATTAATCTTTGGATTTTTTTACCTTTAGATTTTGTTTAGCATTTATTGTTGAACCTTCAATAGAAGGTAAACCCAATAGGTATAATGCTAAGTTGCCGATGTCTCCGTTTCGTATGGGTTGAGATTCAGCTAAATCATACGTTGGGTTTATCTCACCTGGCTCCTTCCTAGTATTCGGGTTAATCTCATAAAGTTCTAATCCAGCACCAACACCTGCTCCCCATACATACAAAGGAATAGTAAAATTTAACTTTTCATCAGACTTGGTATGCGTTTTCGTTTCAAGTCTTCCGCCATGATCAGAGGTAAGAATTAAGGCAGTTTTATCCTTCATTTTTTCATTTGATTCAATGAATTGAAGTAACTTTCCAACAATCCAATCCATTTTAGAAACAGCGTAAATATAAATAGACTTCGAGGTGATGTCCCACCCGTGNGCATGACCAGACGTGTCAGGATCTCTTAGATGTAACATACTTAGTCCATAGGGAGCTTTTTGAAGTGAGTCCATATATGTTTTTATNAGCTCTTCTGTTTTGTCATTATGATGATAATCATCCAGCTTATCCTTGCCATTGTCTTCCCCNGTGGTGTCTGCTTTACCACTTCTTTCATTGTAACTTAAATCGTAAACAACAAACTTATCCTTACTGCTGAATAAGCCTGTTCTTAGACCATGATCATGGGCAACATCAAAAGCACTCGAAACATAGGCTTTCTTGTTTCTGTGAATCATTTGGCCTATTTTCGGANTATTATTTTCTGTCCATGCATGCCCTGTTTCACCNACCACTCCTCGGCCTGTTAGCATGCANGTGTGATTGGGTAAAGTTATAGTATAATCAAAATCTGTTCGGGCATTATGAGTGTGGGCTCCTTCATTGATAAGACGATAAAAATTTGGTGCCCACTTAGGTCCAAGAAATTCCACTGCGTCAGGTCGTAGCCCATCGCAACTAATCATGATTACGTACTCCGCTTTTTGAGTAGTCTCTTGCGCATTAAGAAAACTCAACGGCGCAAATACACAAAATAAATTCATCAAATGATTGAGTCTATTTTTCATGACTGGGCTTTGGATAATTTACAATTACTCATTGTCAGGCATTAAGCCTATTTCTTCGATTAAATCTACAAGCTCTTCTACACCGAAATCAGATAAAATTTTATCGACCGAACCATCCATTCGCAGTCGCATGCATGGTGCGAAACTTTGTCCTGTCATTTCAACCATTTCATTAAATTTGGATTCATCAGAAATGACATCGTATTCTCTGAAACGATATCCGTTTTTTTTGAGCCATGCGACTACGGCAATGCACCATGGACATTGCGGTTTAATATAGAGGTCTATCTTAGGTTCAGACATTTTTAATAAGCTTTTGAAAAAACAACTCTTCTATTGCTAGGCTTACCCGTTAAGATACAGGTTCCCTCCTCACTAAACTGATCGCCATGAGGAATACAGCGGATAGTAACCTTATAATCTTTAGCAATTTTTTCCTCTTCTTCATTGGAACCGGCCCAATGACACAGTGCGAAGCCACCATGAATTTCTGGTTTTTCTGTATTTGATGGAGTAAAAAATTTAATAAACTCCTCCATGGAATCTATTTTNTGCATNTTTGNATCACGAAATTCTGTAGCNTCTTCAAGAAGATTTGATTGAATTTGCTGCAAAATATTTCCTACTTCCTCCAAAAATTCTTGAGCCTCTATAAACTGCTTTTCTTTGTGCGGCTTGTCTCTTCTAGCAACGGCNACNGAACCCTTTTCAACATCCCTGGGTCCAATTTCTACTCTTATTGGTGCTCCTTTTTTAATCCATTCCCAATTTTTNNCCCCTCCATGCATGTCTCTGTCGTCAACCTCCACTCGAAGAGGTAAACCTGCATATTTTGCATCATCTAATTGATCAGCAAGTTTGTGAACAGCCGTCATTACAGAATCACGGTTTTCCTCTTTGGGTACGATCGGCAAAATAACCACTTGTGTGGGTGCGACCATAGGAGGCAATTTAATTCCATCGTCATCACCATGAGCCATGATTAGTGTTCCTACTAGCCGAGTACTCACTCCCCAACTGGTAGTCCAACCAAATTGCTTACTACCGTCTCGACCGGCAAAACTTATATCTGATGCCTTGCTAAAATTCTGGCCTAAAAAATGAGATGTTCCTGCTTGGATTGCTTTTTTATCTTGAACCATTGCCTCAATACACAAGGTTCGATCCGCACCAGGAAATCTCTCATTTTCCGTTTTCTCGCCAGTAAGAACAGGTATGGCTAAATGTTCTCTAGCAAATTTTTCGTAAACATCCAAAATTTTCTCTGTTTCCTCCCAAGCCTCGTCTGATGTTTCATGGACAGTGTGTCCTTCTTGCCATAAAAATTCAGCGGTCCTAAGAAAAAGTCTTGGCCTCATTTCCCATCTCATAACATTAGCCCATTGATTAATGAGTAAAGGAAGATCTCTATANCTCTCGATCCATCGAGCAAAGGCGGCACCTATGATTGTCTCAGATGTTGGTCGAATGATAAATGGTTCAGAAAGCTTACCCGTAGGTATCATTTTCGTTTTACCGTTTTCATCTTTTTGTGCCTCCAGCCTGTGATGAGTAACAACGGCACATTCGGTTGCAAACCCTTCAGCATGTTCTGCCTCTTTTTCGAGATACGAGAGCGGAATCAATAATGGAAAGTAAGCGTTCTTGTGACCCGTGTCTTTGAACATTTTATCCAATTGGCTTTGAATTTGTTCCCACAGTCCATAGCCCCATGGTTTAATCACCATACATCCCCTAACTTCGGAATTTTCTGCTAAATCTGACGCCCTGACAACCTGTTGATACCACTCAGGAAAATCTTCAGAGCGGCTNGGTACAATGGCATTTTGTGGTTTGGCCATAATAAAAGCCCTTATGATCGTCGAGTGATTATATTTTGCAAACTCTTGGATTGTCTCAAAGCCATTTTATTAAGACCGTAAAATAAACTACTTATTTCAAATGTCGCCTATTATTAGAGCTCAGGATCTCATTTAAGAACTCGCTGATAGTAAAAAATCCTCATAAAAATCTGCACCAGATTCCAGATCTTTCTCGCTAATCCATTCGTCATGGGTATGAGCCTGATCAATGCTTCCTGGTCCTGCCGCAACTGACGGAATTCCACCCATGGAANATAGTACTGCAGCATCACAAAACCAAGGAGCTCCAACAATTTCAGGNCGACTGTCCAAATTAATCAATTTTTGAATGTATTCATTACTATCAGGAGTGTGTAACGGTTCACAGGTAAGTTTTGTAATCATGATTACATCCGTGAAGCCATTCTTATCCAATAATTCCTCAAGTTTTTTATACGCTTGAGTTGTTGAAAGTTCAGGCGTTAAGCGAAAATCAATTTCAATTGCGCATTGGTCGGCAACNATGTTGGTGCGTGTGCCGCCACTAATTCTACCAATATTAAGAGTTGGAAATCCAAGAAGCTCATTTTNGTACTCTTTGGATTTAAGAAGAGTTCTAAAATCTTTATCAAGCCAGTTAACCAAAGTCGCCATTTTACTGATGGCATTTTCTCCTNTCTCAGGTGTAGANCCATGGGCTGGCTTTCCTTTACACTCAAGTGTGATCCAAAGCGTCCCTTTATGTCTAGAAACAATGTTGTTGTTTGTGGGTTCACCGACCACTGCAAAATCATATTCTCTGTGATATTTTTTGGCAAAATGATTGGACCCTGGTTGTCCAGTTTCTTCTCCCATAAATCCCACAAATGTGACGCCTATACCCAAGTCTTTTATTTTTTTCTTACCAATACGATTAAGAGCCCAAATCATTGCTGCCATNGTTCCTTTTGTATCTGANGCACCACGGCCGTATATTTTACCATCTTTCTGGATACCTCCAAACGGTTCGATAGTCATTCCTCCCACACCAACTGTGTCCAAGTGTGGGGCTAATAATATTTGTGGTTTATTATCTGAACCAGGAAACTTCGCTATGACATTTGGACGGTCTGGTTCAACTTCATCATAGTAAACTTCAGCACCTATATTTTCAAAAATTCCACCCACCTTCATAGCCATTTTCTTTTCCCCAGTATTTTCTGAACACGTTCCCGGATCACCATCTGGATTAACGCTTGGTGTTTGAATCAGCTCTGAAAGAAGGTCTTTGAGCTGGATTTTGTTTAAGTCAACATTCATCAAAGGCGATAGGATAATTTCATTAAAATACTCAATGTCTGCAAAATAACAAAGTCTGCAAAAATAGAGAACAGGATATGAGAGTAAGAAACTGGGATCGTTTATTTATTTCAGAAAGGTTAAATACTTCGATAAATTTTGAAAACTTTATCTATTTTGGCCACCATGTTGCCATTTATGTGTCTCAAATGGTTGAAAAGCTTTGACATAACGGTNGAAAATAGCGATAAATACCTTCCAATTATTTGAATCACCCCTTTCAAAAAATTTTAAATCATGAGCGAAGATAATTCTCAAAATTCATCAGAAGATACTGAATCTTCGGTGCCTTTGAAAAAAGAAACCACCAGAGTAACTCTAAAGGCTGCTGAGGGCTCGGCTCCTCCACCGCCTGCACCAGGCGCTCCGCCTGCACCTAAGCCTCCGGCTCCAGCCGCTCCAGCCGCTCCGGCCGCTCCATCTCCTCCACAGGCAACTCAGCCATTGAAGCCAGCTCAACCAGCCGCACAACCTACAGCTGCTAAAACTGTTCCTTTGAATCCAACGCCGGCTGCATCTGCACCCTCACAAGCCACGGTTAAATTACAGCCCAGCTCTCCGAGTGCACCCAGTTTACCTGGTGCCGGATCAGCTCCTCTTTCAACCGGTCAGTTATCCGCAACACTGGATGATGACGGAGAGGAAAAGGGCATCAAGATTGTAGCAATAGCCTGCTTAGTACTGGCTTTAGTCGCACTTTTAATAGAAGCCTTTACGATAGACAAGCTCGCTGAAGTAGACAGTGTTAGGGCTGAGGTTGGAATGTTGAGTATTCCATACAATGATTATGATAGAAAATTTATTTACGATGGCGAAGAGAATGAGTTCTCTCTGAGATTCTTAAATTATTCACCTGACAAATCAGGTAAGCCTCGAGCTGCATTAATGAATAACATAGATGAAAATATGCCAATCGAGGATTACGAAGAATTTAAATCCAAGAAGTAATTAACTATTCTCATAACCTAAAAANTAAAATGCCAATTCAAAGTATCATCCTTCTACTAGTCGCTGCTGTCCTGGCTGCTCTTCAGTTTATGGCAGGCGGTTAAAATTGCCTTGAAACAATTCAAAATTCATTTCAGATAAATTCGTTATCCATTAAATCAATATGGCAGGAATTATTAATATAACGCCGGACAATTTTGATTCTGAAGTCAAAGAAAGTACCGTTCCAGTACTCGTAGACTTTTGGGCTGAGTGGTGTGGCCCTTGTAAAATGTTAAGCCCCATTCTNGATGAATTGGCTGAAGAAAAAGGAGACTCCTGTAAAATTGCCAAGGTCAATATTGATGATTGTCGAGACTTGGCAGTTGAGTATGGAGTTAAATCCATCCCAATGCTTTTATTTTTCAATCAGGGTGAAGTTAAGGATGAGGTGGTTGGTGTGGTAAATAAGGAAGCCATTTCTTCTAAGTTAGACGCAATTGCTTAAAGCCTAGGCGTCTATAACTTTTATCTTTAAACATTCGTTTTTCTATCGCACCTTACAAGGTGGTGTATTTCTATATGGTTATGAAAAACCCACACAGCTAAAGGCCGTAAAATTATGTCTATTCCTTATCAAAGAACCCTCGCATCTAATGCTTCCCTGGAAGGCACTTCCTTACATACAGGTGAAAAGGTTACTCTTACAATGAAGCCTGCCCCNCCTAACCATGGGATTGTTTTCAGGAGAATTGATTTGGAAGATATGCCATTTATTCCGGCAAATGTGGATAATGTTCAGCAGGTAGAAAGAGCCACTACTTTAGCAGTAGGATCTGTAAAGGTTCACACTGTGGAGCATGTCATTAGCGCTCTGGCNGGTATGGAAATCGATAANGCCTTGATTGAAATGGATGCCAATGAACCACCGATTGGTGATGGTTCAGCGGCGCCATATGTAGGATGTATTAAGGAGGCTGGAATAGTCGAACAAGANGANCTTGCTAGCGTATTCGAAATTAGAGAGCCCATCCATTACGAAAACGAGAATGGTTCTATCATTACGATCATACCAAGTAAAGATTTTCGGGTTTCTTGTACCCATGCAGCAAGCGGTGGCAAGTTGGCACAATATTATTCAGCTTCTATAACTCCTGAAGTTTACGAAGAACAAATTGCACCTGCAAGAACCTTTGTTTTCTATGAGGATGTTAAACCTTTAATGGAAAAAGGATTAATTAAAGGTGGCTCGTTGGAAAATGCTGTCGTTATTCGAGACGAAGAGATTCTTAGTAAAGAACCTCTTAGATTTGAAGAGGAATTTGCAAGGCATAAAATCTTAGATGTTATTGGTGATCTAATGCTTTCGGGTAAACGCATTATGGGCCACATAATTTGTGTAAAACCAGGCCACGGACCGAATACGCAGGTTGCTGCACTACTGAAGAAAGCTTTTTCTAAGGTTATGTCTATGACCCCAAGTGTAAATATACCAACCGGGGAGGGAGCGCTCGATATCAACGAGGTAATGAAAATATTACCGCACCGTTATCCATTTTTNCTTCTTGACCGTATCGTCAAATTTGAAGGAGAAAATAAATGCACTGGCATAAAATCAGTAACGATAAATGAGCCTTTTTTCCAAGGTCATTTTCCTGGGCATCCCGTAATGCCTGGCGTCCTTCAACTTGAGGCCATGGCACAATTAGCCAGTATAATGCTCTTAAGAAGACCTGAAAATCAGGGTAAAATTGGTTATTTTTTGAGTGCTGATAAAGTTAAATTTAGAAAACCTGTTATGCCTGGTGATACGCTATTTATAGAGGGTGAAGCACTAAAAATAAAAAGCAGTGTCGCTCAGGCTAGATGTAGATGCTTTGTCAATGAGGCTTTAGTTTCTGAAGCAGAGCTAAAGTTTAGTCTCATTTCAAGTTAAGACAAAGAATGTCCTTTTTAGTCACTTGCGGTTATCATAGTACTGGTACATTCTAACTTGTGCCAAACGTTGAAATCCATCCAACTGCATTAGTCAGTCCTGGAGCCGTAATAGGAAACGGTTCAACAATTGGTCCTTATTCGGTGATAGGAGAAGAAGTTGAAATTGGTTCCGATTGTAATATTCACAATCATGTAGTGATTACTGGAAAGTGCCGNATTGGAGAAAAAAACACTTTCCATTCNCATAGTGTTATTGGTGGTTTATCGCAGGATCTCAAATATTCAAATGAGCCTACATTTTTAGAAATTGGTGACTCTAATAATTTTAGAGAATTTGTAACCATCAACCGCGGAACAGAACCAGACAGTAAAACTATTGTTGGAAGCTATGGAAATTTCTTAGCCTATTCACATATTGCTCACGACTGTGTCGTTGGAGATCATGTTATTTTTTCAAATAATGGAACTCTAGCTGGACACGTCCAAATGGGCGATTACGCCATTCTTGGTGGTCTGACTGCAGTCCACCAATTTTGTAGAATTGGCAAACATGCGATAACAGGGGGTTGTTCAAAAATTGTCCAAGACGTGCCACCCTTTATGATTGCTGATGGTAATCCTGCGGAGATTAGAAGCATTAACAGCATCGGCCTGCAAAGAAGAGGGTTTAGCCAAGACCACATAAAGTCCCTAAAAAATGCATATAAAATCATTTTTTTACGAAATCTGACAATTTCAGATGCCGTTACACAATTAAAAGAAATGGCCTCTCAATATTCTGAAAGCAGTCCGATCCATGAGCTTATAGATTTTGTCCTGTCGAGTGATNGGGGAGTTATTAGACGTTAATGGTATTCTATGTTCAAAGATTGCATTACTCGGTTAAGGATATTGGGATGTATAGAGGGTATTTCCTACTTGGTTTTGCTACTTATCGCTATGCCTCTCAAGTACCTTGCTGAAATGCCATCCATGGTAACTTGGGTAGGTTGGGCCCACGGAATTCTTTTTGTTCTTTATTGTTTTATAATNCTAGAGGTCAAAATTTCCAAATCATGGAGCGTCTGGATTTCTGCTATCCCTTTCATTGCGGCATTAATTCCTTTTGGAACTTTTTTAATCGATNGCTGGTTAAAGAGAAAGAACGTTAATTAGNATCAATTATTTGATTTATTTGATGCAAAAATTTATCAAATTCTTGATCCGCTACNACGGGCTCAAAAAGTTCAAAATCATATTCTCTAATTTCTGGAATTTGCAGCCAAGAACGGCATCCTCCATATTTTTTTTCATAAGGAAATTGGATGACTTCTNCAANTTTATATACCCTTAAAATGGCAAGACTAATNAATGGTTCTTCCTCTCCACTCATAGACCATTCATATCGTTCTTTTATTGTCGAATCGTTCCATATATGAAAAGCCTCCAAGGATTTAATAATATCCCAGTCATCTAGGATCTTTATAGATNGAATTTTGCAGAAAAATTGGATTTCAACTTTTTCTCCTAACTCATACTCCGAGGGTAATGAGCTTTCACTATGGGNANCTAATTTTATATTTTGCTCTTGTTCATGAAATCGNGTTGGAAAAAGAAAAAATTGATCATGCTTAAATTGAAATCCNCTTTTCCCTTCGTGTATGCCTCCTTTACGGAAAATGATACTNTGCTNACCTTTGCCTAAAGCGTCACAAACNATGGCCCATTCTTTGAATGCTGTACCTATNTCTTTATTAGTCACTCTTCGGACACAATCCGACGAGTTGGCTTTTATTGCAAGCATGCAAGAGCGTCTTAGATTACTTTATTATTATGAATAACTAAATGTTCTTAATTGCTCGATGTCTTGTATTTAAGAGATTTTATTGTTAAAATATAGTCTAGATCTTTACCCCATTGAAATCTACCAACTCCCCAAACATGAAGTTCTTCCCACTTAGATTATCGG
>NYVP01000015.1 GCA_002684575.1 Verrucomicrobiales bacterium | reverse complement strand
ATCAATGCAAATATTGTTGATGTATCAGAAGAAGGTATTGGAGGTGATTCACCAGCGGTTATTGAAGAAAACTTTGGCGAGGAATCTTTAACTTTTTCAGATCGAACCCACCAGCACAATGGGGCCGCTTTTGATCTCGATGGAAATCTATCAACAAGCGGAAGTCAAATCATTGGTCTTCCAGAATATCTATTAGGCGCTAACTATATTCGATTCGCAAATAATGCACGTGACAACGCTCCATACACTGCCGAAGTGGAAGCTGACGGTGTAACTACCTGGTATTTGTTAGTGGATAACCGATTAGATGGGGAGGCCGGAAACAAAAATTCACCCAATAGTACTGATCCTGTCTTAGCAGGAAACCTTCAATGGATTATTGATGATGGATGGGTTCGCGTGAATACAGGCATATCACCAAACGGTCTACCCGATTATACTGGAGTAGATGAAGGTGGAGATGGTTTTGGGCCAGGACAAGGACTTAACCAATTCTACTCAGTCTACTCTATCACTGCGGAAAGTGTAACACTTAAAGGACAAGGAATAGGTGGAAGCAATATGATGGCACTAGTTACGCAGGGAGAAATGATTACTGTGAATAACATTAAGACTGATGGAGTTGCGGTCGTTGAAGACAACGGAGCTGGTCCTGATTTATATGCAATATCAATAGGTTATTTCACTGCGGACGAAGAGGGCATTATCAATCTTCGCCTCGGTAAGGGAATTTCTAATGAAGAGGGCGCAAGAACTGAACTCGATGGAATCGTTGTTGTCCCCCCAGCAGATGACGAAATACCCATTCAAAGATTTCTTGCATCTGAGGAATCAATTTTACCAGGAGAAAGCATCACTCTCAATTGGACCATTAGCCCTGCTTCGACATCAGCAACAATTAATCCTGGCAATATAGACGCTCTAACTTTGACTGGTGCAGATGGAAAAGGATCCATAGAAATTAATCCTACAATTAGCTCTGAATATACAATAACTGTTGATACCCCCGAAGAAGAAGGAGCTAGTGAATCTGTAAACATTCAAGTATCTCTAGTCGGATCGTTCTCTGCAAGCCCAGCTCTCATAAATTCAGGAGAAGAGGCAACCCTCAATTGGATTGTTAGAGAGGACGCTGTTGTTTCTATCTCTCCAGAAATTGGAGAAGTCACTTCAGAAAATGGTCAAGGTAGCATCAAAGTGAGTCCTGAAAAAACCACAAACTTTATCCTTACAGCAAGTGCCGAGAATGAGGAAGACGTAAGCGCTGAATTAATTATTAATGTTTTATCNGGTCAGACTACCTCTGGTGAATTTGCCTCTCCAACGGGTGGTTGGGATTACGAATTTAATGGTGATGTTGATCCTGTGAGTGATGAATGGGATCATAATAATGGCTCAGATGCTTGGGATGAATCAGACTTTGAATCTGGTGCACCAGGTGGATTAGCTATTTTAGAAGAGGGTGCAGAAAACTTTATAAGAATGCAGGACACTGGAGACCCCAGATCCCATGGATTCGGTGATCCTTCTAATCGTAAATTATATTTCACTAAAGATCTGACAACAATACTCAGCGATGGGTATTCACCTTTAATAGATGGTATTACTTTAAACTTTAGAGCAAGAGTGCCGGTGCCGGGAAACAATTTACCTCTTGATAAATATCACTCAAGTGATGGAACAAATACAGATTGGAGCGATACTGGTGATGGTTACGCTATTCACGATGGAGGAAAAGGAAGTTTCAGTATCAGGGACAGCCAAAGTGGTCAACTTATCTCATTCGCAATTTCAACTGAGACCGTCGGCCCTGGAGGTGATTTTACTGGAGGTGAAGGTTTAACAATGAACAAATTAAATGGGCCTAGTCCATCAGCTGAAGTCGATGCTAATGACGGCGGTGGAGAAGATAATGTCTTGGCTATCGAACCTAGAGTTTGGAATAATTTTTGGATCACGATTGAGGAAGATACCAGCGGAAATGGAACACATAAGGCCGATGTTTATCTGAATGGAAGCAATACCCCTACGAGCTATTTNCTTACATCAGGAACCGGAAATGACGCCTCATACACTTACATTGCAATGGGTTTGGGCGCGACTCCACAAGCAGGTGCTATCGACATTGACTTTTTTAATATTAAAGAGGGAATTGAAATTCCAAAAAGNAGCACCCCTTTCCAAATTAATGAGATTAATTATGGCAATGAAGGTATCACAATTTCCTGGCCATCACGTATAGGAGAAGCATTTTTAATTGAACGAAGTGAGGATGGCATTTTCTGGGAAGAAATGGATGACTCCTTCCCTGCAAACGAAGAAGATGAAATAACAGAATTTTTAGACGAAGACATCTCAGATTACAGAGTTATCCTTTACAGAGTCAGCCGCGCCGAAGAATAATAATTTTNACGCTCAGAATCCACAAACCCACATAAGCAACCTATGAAAACAATTAGATCCTCCACAATCGCAATTAAAATAACGCTACTGATATTTTTATCGGTAATGACAACTAAATCCCAAGAACTCGAAATTTTAGGATACTGGGATTTCAATGATCCGTCTGATCCTGCAGCATCTTCCGATGTCACGGGTAGTTCTCCTGATCTAGAGTTTATCGGCGGTGCTGCTTACACCGATGATGGTGACGGCTTCAGTGATTCGGTGGGAGATTATGCTCTTGATCTTGGCGGGGTTAACGATGGCTCATTGGCACAAACGCTTGAAGGAGATCACTTGAATACCGCTTACGATAATAACGCGATGTCTGTTGTTTTCTGGCAGAACACCACTCAAACCGGCAATACAAGTTCGTTTTGGATACATTCACCCGCGGCAGGATCTAATGAAAGGGGCTTTCAATCTCACACACCATGGGGTAATGGAACGATCTACTTCGATCAGTCTGGCTGCTGTAACCCTCCCCAACGTTTGACCGTCGGAGGTAATCTCGTTCAGTTGAATGAATGGCAACATTTTGTTTTTCAGAGAGATGCTGATGGAAATATGGAGATTTGGGTTGATGGAGTTCAAGCGGCTAGTAAAGGCGGAGCAGAGCCTCTTGATGAGTTTAATGGAATTATCTCCGTTGGTGCCGAAGGCCCTACTCAAGCTAATAGCATGGCAGGAAGAATCGATGATTTTGCGATTTTTAATAATATTCTTGATGAGGATCAGATTGCCTCTCTTGCTGGAGGCAGCAGCCCTCTCGAGTTAATTGATACGAGTGATGAGGACGAGGATGGGCTTCCAGATATTTGGGAAGAAAAGCTTGTGGACAATCTTGAAGATTTGAATGGCAATGCTGGAGGACCTGGACCTGGGTCGGGAACTGGCGACTTTGACGGTGATGGATTGAGTGACCTTGATGAGTACGAGGAAACTAAGACCGACCCAACCAAGGCGGATACAGATGCTGACGGACTCAGTGATGGTGTTGAAACTAACACTGGGACTTATGTAAACGCAACAAACACAGGAACTGATCCCAAAAACGCGGATACCGATGGAGATGGCCTCGCTGATAGTGTTGAAACCAATACCGGTGAGCTTGTAGACGAGGAAAGCACAGGCACAGACCCCAACAATGCTGATTCCGATGGTGATGGTTATAGTGACGGCTATGAGGTTGCTGGAGGCTCTGATCCAAATGATGAAAACAGTAAGGGTTCGATTCCTTCTCCCATCCTATACGTGGACTTTGAGGATGGTGCGGTTGATTCAAGTGAACAAGGTAATGACGGAGACGTTAGCGGTGCTATTACCTTTGATGCAGAAGGTGCAGAAGGCGGATCAACTCCATTCGCAGCTGGCAACTTCAACGGAGGTTACATCAATTTTCCAGGTGTTGATTTGTCAGGTATCATTCAGGATATTGAAGGAGAAAATAGTTATACCCTCTCAGCGTGGATTAAACCAAGTGACATAAACGGTAATAAGTTCCTTTGGGGGCAAACACAAGAGGGCATCCATAATGGCATCCGTAACGGCGGATTTTTACACCAAGCACACTGGGGAGCTGACACAAATGGCGCAACCAACCTAGGTACATTAGATGGCGAGTGGATACACGCTGCGTGGGTCTATGATGGAGACGCTGACGTTGGCACAATATATCTTAATGGCGAGGTGGACTGGACCGGTGGCAAACGCGCACCGAATGGAAGTGGAAACTTGATTGTAGGTGGAAGCAACGGGGGCGGAGACAACTATCGCGGTTTGGTCGATGATGTCGCCGTTTGGAACGAGGCGCTTCCGCAGGGATCAATTAGAGAATTGGTTGATGGAGCAAGTCCAATAGGAAGAACTGATGAAGATCAGGATGGAGACGGTCTGCCTGACTTTTACGAGGAGAAGTTTGCTGACAATCTTGAAGACTTGAACGGCAACGCGTCTGGACCTGGACCTGGAGCAGGGACTGGTGACTTTGATGGTGATGGATTGACTGATCTTGATGAATACGAGGAAACTAAAACCGATCCAACCAAAGCAGATACGGATGATGATGGGCTAAGTGATGGAGTTGAAACCAACACCGGAACATATGTTAGTGCGACTAATACTGGAACTGATCCCAAAAAAGCGGACACTGATAGAGACGGTTTGGCTGACGGAGTTGAAACCAACACTGGTGAATTGGTTGATGAGGAAAATACGGGAACTGATCCTAACAATTCAGATACAGACGGTGATGGTTATGCAGATGGTGGTGAAATCATTGGAGGAACAGACCCTAATGACGAAAATAGTAAAGGCGTCCTTCCATTCCCTTATCTTTATTTGGATTTCGAAGGTGAGGTCGCAGACTTAAGTGGAAACGGCAATGATGGAGTGGTAGATGGAGACGTCACCTTTGATGTTGATGGCGCTGACGTTGGGCCAACACCCACCACCGGAGCCAGCTTTAATGGTGGTCACCTTGATTTTCCGAGTATTGATATGAATTCCATGATTCGTGACTTCGAAGATGGAAGTTATACTTTTGCCTGTTGGATGAAGCCGATAGGCTCAGCCGGTGGTGAGGGCTTCATGTGGGGACAGACTCAGCAAGGCATCCATAACGGTATTCGTAATGGAGGATTACTCCACAGCGCTCACTGGGGAGCGGACTGGAATGCAAGCACAGTACTTGAAGCAGATCAATGGGTTCATGCCGTATGGACCTATGATGGTGCAATCGATGAGGCGACGATATACTTAAATGGCCAAGTTGATGGTGGGCCTACTGCACAGCGTGCGCCTAATGGTGGAGGAACCTTCATCTTTGGTGGTCGTAACAATGGTGAAATCCCTTACAATGGTCATGTTGACGATATCGCAATTTGGCGAGAAGTGTTACCAGAATCAGCAATTGAAGCCTTGGCTGACGGAGTGAGCCCGATCGGAGCAACTCAGGAAGATAAGGACGGTGATGGACTCCCTGATGCTTGGGAAGAAAAATACGGAGTCGATGATCCTGAAGGTGATGAAGATAACGATGGCTTAACCAATATTGAGGAATTTGAAGCAAGAACCAAACCTGACAAAGCAGATTCAGATAATGATGGTCTGAATGACAAGGTAGAAATTACGGACACCAAGACTAATCCTTTAAATGCGGACAGTGATAAGGATGGACTACTTGACGGAGTCGAATCTAATACAGGTATCTTCGTCAATTTAAACAACACTGGCACAGATCCTCTCAATGCGGACAGTGACGGTGATGGGTACTCAGATTCTAAGGAGGTTATTGACTCTCTTTCAGATCCAAACAATCCAAACAGTACTCCTCCTGTTCCAGAACTAAAGCTTCTTGCTTATTGGGACTTTAATGATCCATCTGATCCTACTATTGCGGCAGATGTATCTGGCAATGCTCCAAGTGCTGAACTTTTGGGATCTGCCTCTTATTCGGAAGATGGAGATGGTTACAGTGGAGCTGTAGGCGACTATGCATTAGACCTAGGAACTGTTAATGATCAGTCTTCTGCCGTCACTCCTGAGGGCGATCACTTCAGTGAACCTTTTGACACCAATGAACTTTCAGTAGCGTTCTGGCAAAATACCACAGAGGTTGGTAATACGAGCGCCTTCTGGATGGTTGCCCCGAATGCAACTGGTAGCCAGCGTGGTTTCCAGGCACACACACCTTGGTCAAATGGAACCATCTATTTTGATCAGTCAGGTTGTTGCGGAGCGCCTCAAAGATTAACTGTTGGTGGGCAAGTAAATACTGACACATGGCAACATTTTGTCTTTCAAAGAGATGAAGAGGGAACCATGGAGATCTGGGTTGACGGACAGCTTGCGGCAAGTCAAGGAGGCGCAGAACCTCTAGATGAATTTAATGGAGTCATTAATATTGGATCTGATTTAAACCAGGGAAATAGCCTTGCTGGGAGAATAGATGAATTTGCAATCTTCAACAAACCCTTGGATGAGGTGCAAATCCAAACTCTGTTCGAAGGCAGCATAGCGTCCGAGCTCATAGCACCTGCTGCTCCTTTTGCTATTACATCAGTAGTAAGAAATGCTGATGGAAATATAGAAATTAAATTTAACGCCAGACCTAACGTGGTTTATGCGGTAGATGCTTCGGAGGACTGTGAAATATGGCAAGAAATTGATGACAATGTTCTAGGCTCCAAAGGAGTTGGAACCTTTACTGACATCTCAGGATTTGCCGAATCTAGACAACTTTTCTATCGAGTACGTAAACTAGATGAGTAAGATCTATTTCTTATCTTCTGCTATAATTATTTGTTTATTCTGTGGCTGCAATAAATCCGAGGAAACAATCTCGGATATTGCAGTCACGGAATCAAATAGTCCGATAAGAGAAATTCAAAAAGAGAGAGAAAAACTCGATAAAACGGTTTTTGAAAATGAAACGAAAGCTGTTCAACACGAACAAGTATTCATTAGCCTTTGGGATCAATTAAGAAATTCAGACCCTCTCAAAGTTCTCAATGATTTCAAATTCAAAACCCTGATACTTAGAGATCCGACACCTCAAGAATCTCCAGACTGGGGAATTAATGGCATTAAAATAGAAGCCCTAAAGGGAAGAGAAAAAAAATTAACCAGAGACCAATATCAAAAACTGATAAGTCAACTTCATCAAAAAGGATGGAGATTAAATCAAAGTGAGTGGCACCACTCTAAATTCATACCAGCTGCAAACAATGAACCTGCAGGTTCAATTATTTCATGTGAAATGCATTGCACATCCAATGAGGAAGAGAAGCGCGTCATTATTCGAGGGAAAATTAAAGTCACTTGGTCCACCAGTGAAGGAGAGTTTCCCACGCCTGAAATAATTAATCTCAGCGACTTGCAAATCATTACCCGGAAAGGCAAAAAAATCTTTCAAGAGGCAATGAATGCCGATCCAAAAATTGAAGCCCCAGGAAGGTACCCGAGATTCAGTCCTATAATGGTATATGATCTGGATGGTGATGGATTAAATGAAATCGTAACTGGCGGATGTAATTTGATTTATAAGAATGAGGGCGAGGGTAAATATTCGAAAAAGGATTTTCTTCGCAACCCCATAATCAGACCTGCTGAGGCGGGTCTCCTTGCCGATCTAAATGGAGACGGAAACGTAGATTATATAGGTGGCAATTCTACTGACGAATCTTTACTTTTATTTTTAGGGAATAGTGAAGGCAATTTTATCAAGGCTCCTTTAAAATTTAACCTTCCCCCTCTCAAAGGTTTACACGCACTAAGCGCCGCTGACATTGATGGTGATAACGACTTGGATCTTTTTATCGGTCAGTGGAAAGCTCCATATATAGGAGGCTCAATGCCCACACCTTATTACGATGCCAATGACGGATATCCTGATTATTTGTTAAGAAACGATGGTAATAATAATTTTACAGACATTACCCAAAAATCAGGACTTGCTAAAAAGAGAGATCGACGAACTTTCAGCGCCTCTTTGGTAGATCTAAATTTTGATAATCACCCTGACCTTGTAGTGGTAGCTGACTTCTCAGGGTTGGATTTCTACATTAATGATGGCAAGGGAAACTTTACAGACAAGACTGAAGATTTTGGTGACGAAAAGTATGCCTTCGGAATGTCACATACTTTTGGCGATTGGAACAGTGATGGCATTCAAGATCTTTGCCTCGTTGGCATGAGCTCAACGACCGCAAGACGATTAGATGGTCTCGGAATAACAAAACCCGGATATGAGAAATACTCTATGATGAGAGCCCCAATGACCTTTGGTAATAGACTCTTCACAAGAGATACCAAAGGTAATTTCACCCAACCCAAATTCACTTCATCTGCAGCTCGTTCGGGGTGGTCTTGGGGTTGCACTGCCACTGATTTTGATTTGGACGGTGATACCGACCTTTATGTGGTCAACGGACACATTAGCGGCAATTCCGCCAAAGATTATTGTACTCGATTCTGGTGTCATGATCTATACACTGGGAATTCCAAACCCAACACTGTTCTCGATGATCTCTTCCAAACGGAATTATTGTCTGGGCTGGGTAAAGATTTCTCTTGGAACGGTTTTGAACATAATGCGATGTACCTCAATCAATCTGGAAAAGATTTTTTAAACGCAGGTTTTCTTCTTGGTTCAGCCTTTGAGTATGATTCAAGATCAGTCCTCGCCACCGATATGGATGAAAATGGAACCCAAGATCTCATTGTGGTTGAGTACAACGTCAAGACCATGAGTCAAAGACTTCATATCTACAAAAACACTATTGATTCCAATAACTCTTGGATAGGTATAAATCTGGCAGATAACGAAATTACTTCACCAATAGGTTCTGTAATAACGGCCAAATCAAAATATAGAAATTGGAGCAAAATAATTGTTAACGGAGATGGCTTTACTTCTCAAAGCCCTTCAAGAGCACATTTTGGATTAGGTAAAATTAAAGAGTTATCAGAAATAGAGGTTGTCTGGCCAAACGGTAAAAAAACAATTCTTAAAAATCCGAAAATTAATCAATATCACCAAGTCTCTATTAATTAAAGTAAGTGATATTTGCACTCAAAACCTCATTTATATCTAAGTAACTAAAGACATGAGATATCTTATTTTTTATTTAACATTTAATATNCTTTTTAATNTAATTTGCTCAGCAGAGAAAAAAACTAACATCATTTATATTCTGCTAGATGATGCTGGTTATGGTGACCTTTCATGTTATGGGCAAAAAAAATTTAAGACCCCAAACATTGATNGATTGGCACAAGAAGGCATTAAATTTACACAACACTATTCCGGTTCGACAGTCTGTGCACCAACGAGATCAGTTTTAATGACTGGTCTGCATACTGGTCATACTCAGATAAGAGGTAATAAAGAGGTCAGGCCTATTGGACAGCACCCAATACCTAAAAATGCTTTTACTATTGCAGAAGCATTAAAAAAATCTGGCTANCAAACCGGTGCATTCGGTAAATGGGGNCTTGGTAGTCCNGGTTCAGAGGGGGCCCCTGAAAATCAGGGTTTTGATAGATTTTATGGTTATAACTGTCAGCGCAATGCTCACACNTACTATCCTACATGGTTATTTGATAACGAAAAAAAAATAGAACTAGATGGAAAAACTTATTCTCATGATTTGATCATGGAAAAGGCNATTGAATTCATANGGTCATACCAAGATGGTCCGTTTTTTTGNTTNTTNCCNCTNGCNATNCCNCANGCCTCAATGCATGTNCCTGAAAAATACGCTGCNCCNTTTCGCAAAACCTTTTCAGANCATGANAATAAAATNGGAAAATACAAAGGACCNAATGTCAAAAATCCTGCGGCAATGTTTGCCGGTATGATGACAAAACTAGATGAANGCGTTGGNGATATTTTAAATCTCATCAAAGAACTGGAAATTGACGATCATACCGTAGTTATGTTGAGCTCAGATAATGGCCCTCATAGAGAAGGCGGACACATGCCAGACTACTTTGATTCGAATGGTCCTTACAGAGGATATAAAAGGGACCTTTATGAGGGAGGAATAAGGGTTCCGCTAGTTGCTAGATGGCCCGGCAAAATAAAACCAAATGNNATCACTAATCATATCAGCGCTCATTGGGATATTTTTCCAACCTTTTGTGAAATTGCCNATGTTGAAACCCCNGAAAACTTGGACGGGATCAGTTTTCTGCCGACTCTCTTGNNNNAAGNAANNCAANAAAAACATGAATACCTNTATTGGGAATTCCATGAGAGAAGCGGGGCAAGAGCGGTACGCTTNCAAAACTGGAAAGCAGTTCAAAAGAATCTAAAAAAACAGAAAGACCCTCCCATCGAAATCTATAATCTTAAATCAGATCCTAGTGAAGTTAAAAACCTATCAAAAGAAAAAGCTGAAATTATTACAAAAGTAAAACAAATATTCAGTGAAGCTCATTCTCCGAGCGAAATATGGAAAATGAGGTGGGAAAAGTAATTTTTTGATATTAAATTCAAATTGACCCGTTAAAGTAAATTATGCTCTTCCGCTGCATCGCCATATTTCTAGCAATAATAAAGATTGCGAATGCAGAGGTCAGTTTTAACAACGACATTCGACCTTTGTTATCGAACCATTGTTATCGATGTCACGGACCCGATGAAAATGATCGCAAAGCCGGCCTCAGATTAGACACTTTTGATGGAGCAACCAAGGATCATGACGGCATCAAGGCTTTAGTACCTAATGACATTGATGAATCAGAAATAATTTACCGCATTACTTCATCCGATCCGGAGGAAGTAATGCCGCCTCCCGAGGCCGGGGAAAAGCTCAACGACGAAGAAATCAATAAAATTAAACAGTGGATTTCAGAGGGTGGTAAATACGAGAAACATTGGTCCTACCAAAGACCNAANCGACCNNNNGTNCCAAANTCAAATTTCAAAGCTTCAATCAAGAATCCAATTGATAATTTCATTCACAATAAATTAGAAGAAAACGGTCTAAAACCATCGCCTGAAGCATCCAAAGAAACACTTATAAGAAGAGTTTCTCTGGACCTTACGGGTCTTCCACCAACAAAAGGTGAATTAAACCAATATCTTCAAGATCAAAATGAAAATGCCTATGAAAAAATGATCGATCGGCTATTGGCCAAAAACTCATATGGTGAACANTGGGCCAGAATGTGGCTTGACCTAGCTCGTTATGCGGATTCTGCGGGTTACGCCGATGATCCACCTCGTACGATTTGGGCTTACAGGGATTATGTTATTCGTTCATTTAACAGCAATAAACCATTTGATCAGTTTACGATCGAGCAGATAGCCGGTGACCTTTTAGAAAATCCAAGCCAAGAACAACTCACAGCAACAGCCTTCCATAGAAATACTCAAACAAATAATGAAGGCGGAACTAGTGATGAAGAATTTAGAAATGTAGCAATCGTGGACAGAGTCAATACAACGATGTCCACATGGATGGGTACAACCATGGCTTGTGCACAATGTCATACTCACAAATACGACCCCATCAGTCATGAAGATTATTTTAGGACATTTGCCATTTTTAACCAAACTCAAGATGCAGATAGAAGGGATGAAAGCCCGATCATTAAAGTCATGAGCCAAGTCCAGGAAACTGAATTGAAAAATCTGAAGGAAAAAATCAAACTGCTTGAAAATGAGTTAATCACCAAGAACGAGGTCAACCTCAAGGCTCTAGATAAATGGGAAAATGATCTTAAGGAGGAATCCAAAAAATGGAAACCTCTCAAAGGTCTTGCTTTGAAGGCTGATTCAGGGGCAACATTCAACAAACTTGATGATGAATCATATCTCGTTAGTGGCAAAGAAGCAACCACGGACACTTATCACATTTCAGCGAATTCTACACTTGATCAAATCACTGCAATCAAAATAGAGACTTTAACTCATGAGAGTTTGAGTCACTGGAAAGGACCGGGTAGAAAAGGAAACTTCGTCCTCAATGAATTAATCTTATCCTCAGCTCAAAATTCTCCAACCAAGAAGGGCCGTTACGTTCGCATTGATTTACCAGGCAACGGAAAAATGATTCATTTGGCCGAAGTTGAAGTTTTCAGTGGCAATCAAAATGTTGCCCTCAAAGGAATCGCCTCGCAATCAAGTGACTATTCAAATGCAAAAGCATCAAGAGCAGTTGATGGTAATACTAATGGTGATTACAACAAGGGGAGTGTATCTCATACGGCGACTGGCAAAAATGATCCTTTTTGGGAGGTGGATTTAAAATCAATCCATGACATTTCTCGTATTATCATTTGGAACCGAACTGATGGAACTGTTAGCTCACGCCTAGATGGGTACAAGCTTAGCATTCTCGATAAGGATAGGAAAACGATCTGGGACAAGAGCTTTTCCAAGGCACCTGCCTCAAACGAAGTCGTTTCTCTCAGTGGTGAAGAACATGCCCGTTTCAGTAAAGCTACTTCAAGTTTTGATCAGGAACAATTTGGTGTCTCATTAGCGATTGATGGGGATGATGGAGGGCACTCAGGATGGGCAGTAGGACCTAACGCAGGGATGAATCATCATGCTGTTTTTGAATTACAGAGTCCCTTCATTCATAAAGATCTTAAATTTACCCTGAAACAAACTTACGCAGACCATGCCATTGGAAGACTACGAATATTAGTCACCGATAAACCATTGCCTCAAAGAGCGATACCCATCAAAATTGNAAAGATTCTANAAANACCCAAAGAAAAACGTTCCGATCAACAGATATCTACTCTTTTAAAACATCTTGCCGAAATTAATCCCNTATCAAATAGGTTAAGTTTACAACTGNCATCANTAAAAGACAAAATTAAGTCAATAAAGCCCTCAACAACNGTACCTGTCATGAGACAGTTNGGAGATGANAAATTNAGAAAAACTCATATCCANATAAGGGGTAACTATCTGACCACTGGTAAAGAAGTCACTCCTGGTATTCCATCTATTTTTGATNAACCTGTTCAAGTTAAATCGCCAAATAGGTTAACCTTAGCAAAGTGGTTAGTTAATAATGAAAATCCATTAACTTCAAGAGTTATGACCAATCGGCTTTGGGAAAAGATTTTTGGAGTTGGCATCGTTGCCACAAGCGAGGAATTTGGATCGCAAGGTGAACTACCGAGCCATCCCGATTTACTCGATTGGTTATCGATAGAATTTATGGAAAATGGTTGGGATATAAAATCGCTACTAAAGCTCATTGTGACATCATCAACATATCGTCAGGATTCGTTGATCACTACTGAAAATCGAGCCAAAGATCCTTTCAACCGATGGTATTCGCGCGGACCTAGATTCAGACTTTCTGCGGAAATGATTAGAGATCAAGCGCTCTCTGTTTCAGGGCTATTAAGTTCCAAAATGTATGGCGCTCCAGTAAGACCACCGCAACCAAACCTTGGTGTGAAAGCAGCATTTGGAGGTGGTATCGATTGGAAAACATCTGAGGGCGAAGATCGTTACAGACGAGGAATTTATACCAACTGGAGAAGATCTAATCCATACCCCTCGATGACGACATTCGATGCTCCAAATCGAGAAGTTTGTGTTGTCAGAAGGGATAGAACAAACACCCCCTTACAGGCTTTAGTCACCTTGAATGATCCGGCATATGTAGAAGCTGCAGTCAGCCTAGCCAGAAAAATGTACAAGGTGGCAAAATCTGAGAACAATGTTTTATCCGGCTTACAAGAAGGATTTAAATTATGCCTTTCTCGAACAGCAAAAGAAGATGAACTTGGCAAAATTAGTAAACTTTTTAATCAATCACTCAAGCATTATGAAAACAATCCTGAATCGGCAGATCTAATGACTGGTAATTTAATGGATAAAAATAATAATTCTTTTAACAATAGTAGACTTGCTGCTCTCACGGTGGTTGGCAATGTGCTCCTCAATTTAGACGAATTTTTGATGAAACGATGAATATTCACGAACAAAAATTACAACATCAAACTCGAAGACACTTCTTAGCTGATTCCGGAATATGTGTTGGTGGCATAGCCTTAGGACAGTTATTAAGTGATAATGCCCCAGGTGCCGATCTAGTACCCCCACCCAATCCGCTACTTCCGAAAAAACCACATTTTGATGCCAAAGCAAAACGTGTTATTTACATTCACCTAACTGGATCTCCTCCTCACCTTGATCTTTGGGATTACAAACCTGAACTAGTAAAAAGAAACGGCGAAGATTGCCCCGATGAGTTTTATAAAGGAAAACGCTTCGCTTTCACCAGCGGCAGACCAAAACTAATGGGCACGCCCAGAACATTTAAACAATTCGGTAATGGTGGAACATGGATGTCTGATGCGATACCCAATTTCCATAACCTTGCTGATGATCTTTGTGTCATCAAATCTATGAACACTGATCAGTTTAATCATGCACCTGCGGAACTCTTTGTTCATACAGGATCACCGAGACCCGGTCGCCCCTCATTCGGTTCTTGGGTGACTTATGGCCTGGGAACAGAGAATCAAAATTTACCTGGATACGTTGTGCTTATCTCTAACGGAGTACAACCAAATGGTGGCAAAAACTCATTTGGAACAGGTTTCATTCCTTCCGTTTATCAGGGAGTGCAGTGCAGATCTAAGGGAGATCCTGTACTATATCTCTCTGACCCCAAAGGAATGAATAGAAATATCCGTCGTCAATCTTTGGATACTCTAAAAGAACTAAATCAACAAGCAGCAAAGGATTTTGGTCATCCTGAAACTCTCACCAGAATTGCTCAATACGAACTGGCTTTTAGGATGCAAATGGCAGTACCTGAGGTAATGGATATATCAAAAGAATCTCCGAAAACACTTGAGGCTTATGGAGCCCAGCCGGGAGCAGCAAGTTTTGCAAACAACTGCCTTCTAGCAAGGAGACTAGCTGAACAAGACGTCAGATTTGTGCAACTTTTTGATTGGGGGTGGGATTTTCATGGAACTAACCCAGGAGAGGATATCAGGGGTGGACTTACCAACAAATGCTCAAAAACCGATAAACCAATTGGTGCCCTAATTAATGATCTAAAAGACAGAGGACTGTTTGATGAAACTCTAATCATTATAGGAGGAGAATTCGGTAGAACTCCTTTCAGAGAAGGAAGAACTGCAGGCGGCAAAGTTCTTGGAAGAGATCACTTCCCAGATGCATACAGTATGGTCATCGCAGGAGGAGGAGCCAAAGGGGGGTACTCTCATGGTGAAACCGATGAGCTGGGATTTTCAGTAGCAAAGGACAAAGTTCATGTTCATGATTTTCAGGCTACATTACTACATCTCCTTGGATTTGATCATGAAAAGCTCATTTACAGATTCCAAGGCAGGGACTTCAGGCTGACTGATGTCCACGGTAAAGTAATTAAAGAAATCGTTTCTTAAATTCCTATTGCAATTTCAAGCTATCGTTACAACGATAGCAGTTGCATTATCTTTACCAGAAACCCTGACCGCATAATTCACGATCTCTTTGGCGGTGGATTCTTTCTCGAGTAATTCCTTAATCTCACTATTCCAAATTCCATCAGTCACCCCATCGGAACATATAAAAATTTTTTCTCCTTTCTGAACATCAAGTTCTTGTATCTCNGGGTCAACNAATTNGTTATTAGCTCCCAGTGCTCTTGTAAGCATATTCTTCATTGGATGATTGCGGGCTTCATACTCTGAAATTTTCCCATCTTTCAAAAGTGTGGCGACTCTGGTGTTATCATTTGTGATTTGCATCAATGCTTTTTCACCTGCCTCATTTATTTTTAAATGGTAGATCCTCGAGTCACCAATATGAGCAATACTCATGCGTTTTCGTATAAGCCAACACATGCTTAGTGTAGCACCCATCCCNTTACATTCTGGATAGAATTCTCCATATCTATTCATTTCAGAATTAATAGTTCTAAATAACTGAGTCAACGCATCAGATCTCATAANTGAATCAGTTCCAGTGTTCCGAAAATATTTTGGAAATGANGATGTAATTGTCTCAACAGCAATGCGACTGGCAAACTCACCTGAATTAGCTCCTCCCATACCATCACTAACTGCAAAGATATGATCTGATTCGCTTGCCAGNTCTTTGCCTTCAGAGCCCAAAAACTGAATGCCATCGCTTTTAAGAACTAAAGCAAGATACGAATCTTCATTATTCTCTCTAAATCGGCCAACGTTTGTGTCACAGCTCCAGCTAAATGACAATTCAGACTCCTCCCTATTATCACCAACATCAGCGATCGCTTCATTAATTATAGTAGCAAACTCAAAGTCTATTACACAAAATTTTCCATCCGATGGCCGATAAGTAATGTTTCTAAGAAACTGGTCATCATGACGGACCCCATACTCTTCTAATAGATCAAAGATTTCTTGAGTTTTTTTATCGCTGAGTACCTCTACTTTCTGGCCAGCGTTAGAAGTGACTATCTTTAGGGAGGAAGGATCTGATTCGATTAATCGTGGAACAAAATCACAACCTCGACTCTCGAGATACCTAAGAACTTTAACCTCATTATCAAACCTTTCTTCGGCTTGATGACCTCGAAAAGTCTTGTGAACACGACCATCAAAGCCAATATTAACAACAGATCTTTGTGTGTTTTTTTCTTCCCTCATGATTGATTCTAGGCGGAAATAAAAATCTCAAAATTACTACCTAGATAAAAAATAGGTATTTCTTAAAATGATAAATCCATATTTATTTAAGAAAAGTTAACTCTTCAGATAAATTTTGTGAAAGAAAATGGACATTTGGCATGCGGTCTGCTCTTCTATTAGGCTCCTACAACAAAATTACCAAGTTTGTGGGATTAGGTGTTAGACAATAACATCGCAAAAGACTCTGAAAAACAACCTACAAAAAAATAACATGGCAAAATACAAACTAGAATACCTTTGGTTAGACGGTTATACACCGGTAGCAAATATAAGAGGTAAAACAAAAATCCAGGAATTTGACGAATTTCCAACATTAGACCAACTAGATGATTGGGGATTTGATGGCTCATCAACACTACAAGCAGAGGGTGGAGACTCCGACTGTATCCTCAAGCCAGTCGCAGTATACCCTGACGCAGGAAGATCTGGTAATGCGGCGCTTGTGATGTGCGAAGTTATGCTTCCTGACGGTTCACCTCACCCATCAAATACAAGAGCTGGAATCATTGATGATCCAGAAGCTTGGTTTGGATTCGAACAAGAATATTTCCTAGTACAAGACGGCAGACCTTTAGGTTGGCCTGAAACTGGGTATCCTGATCCACAAGGTGAATACTATACATCTGTAGGATTCAAGAATTGCGGTGACATCGCAAGGACTATTGTAGAGGAACACCTAGACCTTTGTCTAGCAGCTGGAATTAATCATGAAGGTATTAATGCAGAGGTAGCCAAAGGACAATGGGAATTTCAAATCTTTGGTAAAGGATCACAAAACTGCGCTGACCAAATGTGGGTAGCTAGATACTTATTATTGAGGGCAGCTGAGGGATACGGAGTGGATGTAGACTTCCACTGTAAGCCTTTCCAAGGTGACTGGAACGGTTCAGGAATGCACTGTAACTTTTCTACCAAAAAACTACGCGAAGAAGGTGGTAAAGAATACTTTGAGTCATTGATGGCGGCTTTTGAGAAAAACTGTGAGGCCCATATCGCTGCATACGGACCTGACAATCATCTCAGACTTACAGGACTTCACGAGACTCAGTCAATTGACAAATTCAGTTATGGAGTAGCAGACAGGGGCGCATCAATCAGAGTCCCTCATGCCTTTGTGAAGGATAATGCATACAAAGGATATCTTGAGGACCGCAGACCGAACTCTCAAGGCGACCCTTATGCTATCGCTTCAAGAGTTCTTCAAACAATCGATGAAGTTGGTTAATTAAAATAATCAAATTATTAATTAAGAAAACCGTCATCCATCAAGGGTGGCGGTTTTTTTATTTTATCGAATCAAATTTTAAAAACCCTACTCCTTTTTTTTTGTAAGATAGGCTATTCTTGCTTCAATGTATCTTCCGCCTAAATTAACATCTGACATTGAAAGTGTCTTAAAACTGTGACCAAAGCCTCCATCATGTAGGAGAACAGCAGTATTTAATATAAGATTTGTTTCAACCGCAGAACTCGAGATTTTTAGGGCACTTTTTATAAAGGGAAATGGGTTTTCTTTTTGAGTTACTCCTAGATATTCTGCAGCTCTGGCACGAACCAAAGGCTCGGGATCAGAAACTGCCATTTCGTTTATAAAATTAATCAACTTTTGGGAAATTTGGCCATGAGACGTCGCAACAATGCACCCCCAATAGCGGAACCAGGGGTTTTCCGATGTCAAAGCTCTCTCAAGAGGCTCTTCAATCTCTGGTAAAGGTAATAATTGAAGTGCCGCTATTTTTGACATTTCTTTGATATCGTGAGTTTTTTTAATCCCATACCCAGAAGGATTTTTCATGGCTTCCTTCACCATAATGGGTTCCGGGTAAAAACTAAGATCATTAATTTGAAGCATTTGAGACTGCATAATTTGACGCATTTCACCGAGGATTCCTTTAAGTTCAGGATCATTAGCCAAATTTTTTGTTTCGTAGGGATCCTTATCGATGTCGTATAAGGCTTCTGGAGCTCTAGGTTCAAAAAATTGCCTTTGAATAGAATTTAATTTTCCTCGATGGAAAAGATTCCGCCATTCAGTAAAAGCTAATTGCTTATACCTGTAATCATTCTGCAAAGCGTCAAAATTAAAAGGCTGGAAGTTTCTCTGATAACTATATCTTCCCTTTCTGATCCAACGAACGAAATCATACTTCTCGTCAAATCTATCAGCATAATTAAATGTAAATTCTCTTGTTTTTGACCCCTTCCCCATAAATGGAATACCGTCAATTTCATCTGGAATTTTAACACCTGCGAGATTTAACAATGTTGGCCCAAAATCTATGAATTCTACAAATCCAGCCTCTCGATGATTTATTGAATATTTAACGAGATGTTTGAAGTTTTTAGGAATCCTTACAACTAAAGGTACATGCAATCCTGTCTCAAATGCATAGCCCTTACTTCGGGGAAGAACTCCTCCATGATCTCCAAAATAGAAGACAAAAGTATCTTCCAATAGGCTATCATTTTTAAGTTCATCAATAATTTCACCTACTACATTATCTATTTTTACAATATTATCGTGATACCTAGCTTGCGTATATCTAAATGTTTTGGTGTCTGGATGATATGGAGCCAATTTAATTTTTCTAGGATCATGTTCAGTCGGCTGATTTTTCATTGCTTCTTTTTTAAAATGCAAAGAACTTTCATGAGAAATCGCATAGCTGGCTTTGTGAAAAAACGGCTGATTATTTTTTCTATTTTTCCAATGAGCCTTTCGTGAAGATTGGTCCCAAACACCTTTTCCTTGAATTAAATTATAATCTGTCTTTGACCGGTTTGTTGTATGATATCCTATTTCTTTCAAATAGGCTGGAAACATTTTCAAGCCTTTCGGCATGGGTGCCATTACGCTACGTCTATGGTATTGAGATCCTATCCGAGGAGCATAACAACTTGTAATGAGAGTTGACCGAGCCACCGAACAAACAGGCGCGTTAGAGAAAGCATTTTCGAAAGTGACTCCATTAATAGCCATCTTCTTAATGTTAGGTGTATCCGCACCATCAGGAAAAAAATGATTTAAATAGTGAATCGAATTATCCTCTGAAATAATCCAAACAAAGTTAGGTTTATCGTTGGCTGAAATAAACTCAGTAAAGAAAACGGCAACTAAAGAAATGACGGTAAATTTCATCTTTATTTCTAATTTAAAGCGCAATCGGTTCAAGAACTGTAATAGCATTGATTATAAAATGATGTATATTTAAACAGATATAAAGCTATCTAGTAAAATTTAATAGCGATTCATCATGAAACATCTAATCATTTTAACTTTAGTTTGCATTATAAATTCATTATCCGTAGCTCAAGAAGAATGGCCGCGATGGAGAGGAGCTGACCTAAGCGATCATTCTCCAGACAAAGGGTTACTTAAAAAATGGCCAAAGAATGGACCTGAACAAATTTGGTTATATAAAGATGCAGGAATTGGTTATTCCGGCCCAGCTATCTCTGGTGGCAAATTTTTCACAATGGGAGAGAGGGATGGCGAAATTTATTTAATTGCAATAGATATCAAAAATGGCAAAGAACTTTGGAGCACAAAATTTGCAAAAGGATTCAAGAATAATTGGGGAAATGGCCCTAGAGGAACTCCTACCGTAGACGGAGATAAAGTTTACGCGTTAGCACCAAAGGGAGAAGTCATCTGCTTAAGCGTTAAAGATGGATCAGAAATATGGAACTCTGATCTTGTAGACTTTGGAGGTAAAGCTCCGTACTGGGGATTCAGTGAATCAGTCCTAGTGGATAACAATAAAATTGTTGTGACTCCTGGTGGTGGAAAGGGAGCAATCGTTGCTCTAAACAAAGAAACAGGAAAGCTAATTTGGCAGAGTACAGAAATCAAAGATGGAGCCCAGTACTCCTCAATAATTCCTATCAATCACAACGGTACCGATCAGTACGTACAATTATTTATGAAATCCTTAGTTGGGGTTTCTGCATCAGACGGTAGTTTACTTTGGAAAACTGATTGGAATGGTCGGACAGCTGTAATTCCAACTCCAATTTATAATGATGGTAAAATTTACATTAGCTCAGGTTACAATGTGGGATGTAAGCTCATCAACCTAAGCCCGGAAAATAAAGTATCAGAGGTGTATAACAATGATACGATCATCAATCATCATGGTGGCGTAATTTTAATTGGAGACCACCTATACGGGCACTCAGATAGAGGTGGTTGGAAATGCCAAAACTTTGAAACTGGTGATGAGTTATGGCGTTCAAAAGAGCTAGGCAAAGGCGCAATTCATTACGCTGATGGAATGTTATATTGTCTTGGTGAAAGCGATGG
>NYVP01000014.1 GCA_002684575.1 Verrucomicrobiales bacterium | reverse complement strand
ACAGCATTTGAGAAAGGCTTAATGCCGGGATCCTTGATTAGTGATCAAGCAATAGAACAGGGTGAGATAAAGCATTCTAATATAAGTTGGACTCCAAAAAACCATGACAATCGGTCATATGGTTTTCAAAGCGCTGACTTCGGACTCTATAAATCTAGGAATACTATGTCCGTTAGAGTTGGTAAAATTGCAGGTATCGAAAATATAAAAATAACCGCAGAGAAAGTAGGAATAAAAATATTAGATTCAAACCCTCAAATATTTTTGGGTAATATAGAATCAGACCTTAGAACTATTACTAGTGCTTATACTGTTTTTCCTAATTACGGCAGGAGAGCACCTCCATTTACAATACTTTCAATTCAAAATAGTACTGGGGAAACCTTTTATCGTTCGGCAGCGCAAACCTATCAGGCCGTACCAACTAATGCCTCAGTAATGACTTGTATGGCCCTAGAAAAAGTAATGTCTAAGGAAGGAACTGGAGCAAGAGCAAGAACTTTGGGTTATGCCAAGCAGGCAGGAGGAAAAACAGGCACGACTAATGACTCAAAAGATACGTGGTTCATAGGCTTCTCGAGCAAAGTGACTTGTGGTATTTGGGTTGGATTTGATCAGCCCAAAACTATTCACACTAATGCATATGGAAGCAATATCGCATTGCCAATTTGGACGGCTATCATGAAAGAATGTGAAAAACTTGGATATGCCGGGGGACAATTGGTTCCTCCAGTCCCAATGGCTGAATTCAATCTTTGTCGTACAACTGGCAAAATAGCATCCTCAGAGTGTGTACAAAATCAAAATCACTATCTTGATAAAATACCTTATGACTCAAAACCCAGACTCCAATGTCTAGGGCATAGGCATTTGATACTTGGGAAAAATCCAGAGAAAAAACAGAAAGGATTAAAAGTACTAAAAAGACTTTTTCAACCCAACTAGTTTGGCATGGAATTCATGATATCATTCACAGCCACATTGACATCATCTGCGCGCATAAGACTCTCACCCACCAAAACAGCATCAGCTCCCCAACCAGCCACTAGTGCAGCATCTTCAGGAGTTTTAATGCCACTCTCACTTATAAAATAAATATCTTCTGGAACCTCTTCACTGATCTTTTCAGTATTTTTAAGATCTACTTCAAATGTTTTTAAGTTTCGATTATTTACCCCTATAATTTGGACATCTGTCTCTAGAGCCCTTTCCAACTCTCTGAGATCGTGTACCTCCATAAGCACTTCAAGTTGATAGGTAAAAGCGCAATCAAGGAGTCTTTTAAGGTCGTCCTGATCTAAAGCAGCGACAATTAAAAGAATAGCATCAGCACCCGCAACAGAAGCTTCGTAAATTTGAGCCTCATCAACAATAAAATCTTTCCTTAGAACAGGCACCTCAACCTCCTGTCTGATTTTCACAAGATATTCGAGCCTTCCGCCAAAATATTTTTCATCTGTTAACACAGAAATAGCACTGGCTCCCGCTGAAGCATATTTTTTTGCCTGCATTACAGGATCAAAATCTTCGGCAATAATTCCAGCAGAAGGAGAAGATTTCTTGACTTCTGCTATCAAACCTAACTTTTCACCACCCAAATCAATAGCTGATGCAAGAGAGCGAAATTCATTTCTCTCGAGTGCTGCATAACGCAATTTATCTGCTCTAAGTAATAGAGGTTCTATTTCTTTTTTCTTATGGGCTATGATTTCAGCTAACTTATCAGACATAAGGTTTGTGGTCTAAATCATAGTCTCTTTGATCACAACTTCAAATTATGCATTCAGAACATTTTTGAATAAGTTTTTACTCGCAGATTAGAGTAATTTCTTTCATGATTAAATGATGTCTAAAATAAGTCGATCTCGAAGAAAATTCCTAAAAACCACATCAGCCTTTGCGAGCGCACCTCTAGTTTTACCAAATTTGATTTCATCTGCTTCACCAAATGGCAAACTGAATCATGCTGTTATCGGGTCTGATGGCCAGGGTTGGAGTGATTTAAATAATATTTCATCACATCCAAATGTGAATATTACTGCAATTTGTGATGTCGATACCTCTAGGATGGCAAAAGCTGCTGCTAAATTTCCAGATGCACGATAATATCAGGATTGGCGAGAATTATTAGAAGCCGAGGGTGATAAAATCGATTCTGTTCAGGTAGCCATTCCAGATCATATGCATGCGAGTGTATCTATCGCGGCTATGAAAAAAAACAAACACGTTTATTGTGAAAAACCATTAGCTCATGAAATAGCTGAGGCCAGAGCCATGGGAAACTGGGCAAAGAAAAGTGGAGTCATTACTCAGATGGGCAATCAAATTCAATCGAGCATTGAATATCGTTCAGCGGTCGTTCTCTTACAAAATGGCGTAATTGGGAAAATTAAAGAAGTGCATGCTTGGTCAGGCGCATCATTTCCAGGTAACGGAAGGCCAGACGGAGCAGATCCTATTCCTAGGAACCTTGATTGGGATAAATGGGTTGGGGTCGCTCCCGAAAGACCTTACAAGGGTGGAATATATCACCCATTTAATTGGAGAGGATGGCAAGATTTTGGTACTGGTCCGATCGGTGATTTCATGTGTCATATTATGGATTCCCCTTTTAAAGCATTGGAACTCACCGCTCCAACGAGCGTGATTGCAACTGGCGTACCTGACAGGTGGGCCAATGACGAGGCCATTCGTTCTGAAAATTGGCCTGAATGGGCCACCTATGAATATGTTTTTCCAGGCACTAAATGGACAACTGAAAAAGCTATAAAAGTTTATTGGTATGATGGAGGTAAGAAACCACCAAGAAAAATTGCCGGATTCGAAAAAGATGAAAGGCAACTTCCAGGTAGTGGCAGTTTATTTATTGGAGAGACAGGAAATTTACTTCTTCCGCATGTGGGAGGTCCACAATTAGTTCCTTATTCAAAAAATAAAGGCCTTCAAAGACCTAAGCTTAAGGGAAGAAGCCACTATCATTCTTTCGTAGATGCTTGCTTAGGAAAAGATGTAACAACCTCAAACTTCGGATTTGCCGTCCCGCTCACAGAAACGACACTCCTTGGAAACGTCGCTAATCGTTTTCACGGTAAAAAATTAGAGTGGGACCAAGAAAAAATGACTATATCCAACAATTCTGAAGCCAATTCACTTGTTAAAAGAATTCCGAGAAATTTTGCTTAAAAAGGTAAAATATATCTAATACTTAACTATTTTATCGTCTATCAAATCGACATTTTGCAAAATAGTGTCTCAATGGGGACAAAAACTTCTTGAAGACCATTTTTTGAGAGTTAAAATCCCTACCCGCACATGGAAAAGCGGGTGTAGCTCAGGGGTAGAGCGCAACCTTGCCAAGGTTGAAGTCGTGAGTTCGAATCTCATCACCCGCTCCATTTCCATAAATGTTAAATTTTTAATCGTCTGACCGAATGCTATTCGGAACATTATATCAATGTTAGTTTGGTCAAAGATTATCGCCTCTGATCAGGAAAATTATTATGAGGACCGCTTCTTGGGCATGGGTCAAACGAATGCAGTCATTAAACAGCTGGCCTCCTCTAATAGGTTACGCGTTGAGGTCTTTCTTGATAATCAGAAAGAAGCCAATCACTTGATTGATGAGTTTGGAGGTAAGATAAACAAGTTGGAAAATATCGATTGGGCTAAAAAAAATTCTATCTCTAATAGACCCTTAATAAAGATTAGAGATCAAATACTTGTTTCGGACAATTCAAATCCAACCCACTTAAAAGATATCAAAAATAAATACCCCAACAAAAAAATTATAGCCATACCAGCAGCTCTTGCCTTTGGCACTGGTGATCATGCAACAACCTCGACATGTTTACGTATGGTTGTTGATATCTCAAAGAAGTACAAAAAGGAAAAAAGAAATTGGTCTTTATTTGATATTGGTTTGGGCACAGGAATTTTGGCCATATCAGCTAGGCTTATGGGAGCTCATGAAGTGGAAGGATTTGATTTTGATCCTAATGCTATAACTATTGCGAAACGGAATATAAACATTAATTCAATTGATAATATCAGGGTTTATGAAAAGGACCTTTTCGATTGGTTTCCTAGTAAAGATAAAACTTGGGATGTCATCACAGCTAATATTTTTGCCAATGTTCTTAATCCTAATTTAAATAAGATATGGAACTCAGTCGCAGCTAATGGTCATCTTATACTTTCAGGCGTTTTGAAAGAACACCATGAAAGTGTTATTAAAACTTCAAATGAAAATGGAATGCCTGAGCCCAACATACATCTCAAAGGCAAGTGGGTAAGTTTCCATTATAAAAAAGATTCATAAATTTCATATTGATCTAAACTCATAACGATAATGCTACGACCAAGAAAAAAATATACAGTTTACGACCTACAAAAATTAAAGGGTAAAAGATGTCTGACACACATCCACGTAAAATCACCTGAAGAAGCACAAGCCGCAGAATTGGCAGGGGTCGACCTTATGAGCTGTAGTTTCGATTCTCAAGAAGCACAGCTCCGTTTACCAAGGATTATCGAGGCTGCCCCAAGCAGTTTTATTTCCGTTGCAACACCCCATGGTTTAGCAAGCAGTGAAGAAGCAATAAGAGTGGCATTTAAAGCACTAGAAATAGGGGCGAGCTCTGTTTATTGCTCAGCGAGTCCAAATATTATAGAGAAGATGGCCAATGAAAAAATACCAGTCGTTGGTCACCTCGGAATGATTCCTCGACACGTAACCTGGACTAATTATCGTGCCATTGGTAAAACTAAGGAAGAGGCCCTAAAGCTCTATAATCAAATGAAAGATTTAGAAAATGCTGGGGCCTATGCAGCTGAGATCGAGGTCGTTCCTCATCAATTAGCATCATTTCTTTCCTCGAAAACATCAATGATTCTAATGTCTTTGGGCTCAGGCCAAGGCTGTGACACTCAGTTCCTTTTTTCAGATGATATTCTTGGAGATTACGAGGAGAGGATTCCTCGGCACGCCAAAGCGTATCGAGACTTTTTAAGTGAATTAAATTCATTACAGGACGAGCGCATCAATGCGTTTAAAGAATATATCAAAGACGTAGAGAACAAAAAATTTCCATCTCCTGATAACTTAATTAGTATGGATGAAAATCTTTTGGAGGAGTCGATTAAAGAAATTGAATCTATGGATTAAATGAATTTCTTACTCATAATTTATCCCATCCTATTCTTTTGCTACTAAGCCTCTAATTCTATAATTATCACCAAAAACCTTTAACGAAATCTCAGATAACCTTTTAGAGGCATTTAATGCAGCATCAGCCAACGGTTTACAATTTTCTCCACAGATGATTGGAGCATAATATAAACACAATTCATCAACCAGTTCTCGCTTAAAAGCATCCCCTATGAGCCTGCCTCCACCTTCAATCATAACGCTATTACATTGATGTCTTTTAGCCAAATCCTTGAGAACAGCCTTCAGTGATTTATTGGAATAAATTAAAGTATTATCCTTAAATTGATCAGTAAATAATTTTGAGGCCTTGGACAATTTACTCTTTCTAGTGAGCACAACTCTTTTCGGCTGTTTATTTCTTTTCTTTAATAACTTTGTTTCACGAATCGTAAGGCTGGGGTCGTCTTTCTTTAAAGTACCAGCTCCAACAATAATGGCATCAACCTCCGCCCTTAATCGTTGAACATCTTTGAGCGATTGATCATTTGTGATCCACTGCCCCTCCTTACCTGGCCTCGTAAGCCTACCATCAAGACTCATTCCCGCTTTAACGATAACCCAAGGCAATCCAGTTTGAACACGTTTTGCAAATGGACGAATGAGTCGTTGGCAATCTTCAGATAAAATTTCAGTAGTTACTTTAATTCCTTGCTTCTTTAGCAAACGCTTTGCCTTATCCTGATGTCGAAAATCAGGATCCTTAACTCCATAAACCACTCTTGCCATTTCTGACTTAATAATAGCCTCTACACACGGCGGTGTCTTTCCGTACGTCGAACACGGTTCTAGAGTAATATATATTGTTGCGCCTTTAAGAGGTTTTCCTTTAGCGCTTCTTATGGCTTCAATTTCCGCATGTGGACCTCCAGCTTTTCGGTGGTATCCTCGACCTATAATCTTTCCTTTTTTAACGATGAGACAACCCACTGTTGGATTAGGACTCGTCAGACCAATGCCTTTTTCAGCTTCTTTCAAAGCTAGCCTCATAAATTTAGCATCATTTTCTGAGTTTTTATCAATCATTGTAAAAATCAAATAGCCACAGTTACATCATTCATGAATAGTATCATCTAATTTAATATTGCATCATGCTGAATGATTATGACAAGTTCACACTATATCGTGAGTTATCAAAACTTTCTGGCGCTGGATTTCCTATTCATAAATCAATAGAGTCTATATTAGACACAAATCCTCCAAAGAAGCAGGCCGATTATCTTCAGCAAACTTTAAAGGGTATTGAGGAAAAGAAATCTTTTTCTGATAGTGTCCAAAATAATAAAAGCATCACTTCTTTGGAGATTTCCCTAATAAGTTCAGGAGAAAAAAGCGGTAAGATTCCAGAAATTCTCAGTCTTCTTTCTAATTATTTTAAATTACAAAATGATTCAAAAAAGAAAATTAGAGCTGGTCTTATTTACCCAATTGTAATGCTTCATTTTGCTATTCTACTTCCAGCACTTCCCAGAGCAGCAGCAAGTCGAGACTTAGTTAGTGAATTAATGGTATCTTTAATAACACTTTTTGTCTGCTATTTCATTTTAGTTATTGGTATTTTTCTAGTTCGCCATTTTCTGAAAATGGCCCAGCATGCTGCATCTTGTGACAAACTGTTTAATAGGCTTCCATTGATTAATAAAGTAAGAAGAGCTTTTGCCTTATCTAGATTTACAGAAATTTTAAGAATCTATCTCATTTCGTCCCACACTGTTTCTGATTCATTGAAAGCGGCATCAGAGGCCTCTTTAAGTGGTGAGATTGTTGAATCAATGTCCCGAGAAGTTCTTCCTTCTGTGAGTTCTGGTAATCCTGCTGGACCTATTCTCGCATCACTAACTAAAATTTTCCCTCCAACATTTACGCGCTCATATATAACGAGTGAAGAATCAGGAACTCTTGATATAGAACTGGCACAATGGTCAAAGATTTTTTCCGATGATGCCGAATCTCAATGTAATAGAATGTCTAAAATGGTTCCAAAGGTGACTTATGGATTCGTTGTAATAATCGTCATATGGCAAATATTTATGATTTTTGGAGGCTATCTGGAAATTTTCGATCGTTTGAACAGTTACTAAACGAGTGACCTAATTGTATTTGAGAATTGAAAATTGGTATTAAAATAGCTAAAATTTTAAGAAATATTAATTTTTAAGAATAAATTACTTGCTATAACTGTATATTTGAACACTGTATAAATGTTCACATAATACGTTAATAATATGCCAGCAATAGCAATACCTAGTAAAAAAGTCGATTCTAAGCCAAAACCAAAATCTAAAAAAGAGGTGACCGAAAAGAAAACCGCCATGATTAAAGAAAATCCTGAAGCTGCAAAGCTCGCCTCCATGAGGGCCAAAAATTTAGATTTGGCCATTCAGCAAATACACAAAGATTATGGAGAAGGATCAATCATCAGAATGGGTGATGAGTATAGAGTCGACGTCGACGTTATTCCGACTGGTAATCTGTTAATTGACCGAGCTTTAGGAGTCGGTGGTTTTCCTCGAGGACGAATTGTAGAAATATATGGACCGGAATCATCAGGAAAAACCACATTAACTTTGACTGCAATTGCACAAGCGCAAAAGAACGGTGGTCTTGCTGCTTTTGTTGATGTTGAGCACGCATTAGACCCTCAATATGCAAAAAAACTTGGAGTCAACATGGACAATCTTTTGGTATCACAACCAAGTTCAGGAGAAGAGGCTTTGAGAATAGTTGAAACCCTAGTCCGATCAAATGCATTAGATGTTATAGTCCTTGACTCAGTAGCAGCGCTTGTTACCAAGCAAGAATTAGACGGTGACATTGGAGATTCGACTGTTGGGGCGCAAGCGAGATTAATGAGTGCCGCAATGCGTAAACTGACTTCAATAATAGCTAAAGCTAGGACCACATGTATTTTCACGAACCAGATTAGAGAAAAAATTGGAGTCATGTTTGGTAATCCTGAAACAACACCTGGTGGACGTGCACTTAAATTCTACAGTTCAGTGAGAGTAGATATAAGAAGAATTGGAGCCATCAAGAATACTGACGGTTCAGTATCAGGAAATCGTACAAGGCTTAAGGTCGTTAAAAACAAAGTAGCCCCACCATTCACTGAAGCAGAATTTGATATCATGTATAATGAAGGAATTTCTGCGGTTGGCTCGTTACTGGATTTAGCTTTAGAACACGGCATTTTACTAAAAAGAGGATCTTGGTTTAGCCATAATGGTGAACAACTTGGTCAGGGAAGAGATGCTACAAAAGAGGCGATCAAAGGCGATGAAAAATTATACGGTGAGATAGAGTCAGCAGTCCAAAAAGCAATGAACGGAGAACTTGATTCGGAGGATGAATCTATCGAGTTTTAAAATTGAACACATTACCCATTAAGAGAGCGACTACCTAGGTGGTCGCTCTTTTTTTATGCTAAATAATTAGAATAACCATAATGAAAAATCGGTCCATTTTGAGGGCTTGTCCGGCAGATAATTATAGATTTCATCTGAAATTTAAAATACTAAACTAAAGATTCTAGTTGCCTCAAAGGCTCCTAATCAATAAGAGTCAATGGGAACACTTAAACTTTGATATCGTTTATGAATATTGGTACTCCGCTAACAAATAATTCGACTAAGGTTCTATTATGCGGTTCGGGCGANCTAGGTAAAGAAGTTGCTATCGAATTACAACGCTACGGTTGTGAAGTTATCGCTATTGATCGGTATGATAATGCTCCAGCAATGCAGNTAGCACACCGNTCTTACTCTATTGATATGCTTGATGAAAAGGCACTGCGATCAATCATAGAAAAGGAAAAACCAAATTTGATTGTTCCAGAAGTAGAAGCCATTGCGACTAATNTTTTGGTGGATCTTGAAAACGAAGGGTTTAATATTATACCTACTGCAAGAGCCACTAGTCTGACGATGAATAGGGAAGGGATTCGAAAGCTTGCGGCTGAAGAACTTGNGCTGCAAACCTCACCCTATCGATTCGCATCCAACAAGTCAGAATTTGACCAAGCAATTCAAGAAGTCGGTATTCCTTGTGTTGTTAAACCTATTATGAGTTCCTCTGGCAAGGGACAAAGTACGATAACCGCTGAAGACCAAATTNAAGATTCTTGGCAATACGCACAGGAGGGTGGTCGAGCAGGTGCAGGAAAAGTTATTGTTGAGGGATTTGTTGAATTTGATTACGAGATTACTCTTCTCACGGTACGTCATAAAAATGGTACATCTTTTTGTGAACCGATCGGNCACGTACAATCCGATGGCGATTATAGACAAAGTTGGCAACCACAGCCGATGACTGATGACGCCCTATCGAGTGCTCAAAAAGTTGCCGAATCCATTACATCAGCACTTGGAGGTTATGGCATTTTCGGAGTCGAACTCTTCATTAAGGGTGATGAGGTCATTTTTAGTGAAGTGTCACCACGTCCTCATGACACGGGGCTCGTAACATTAATTTCGCAGGATATTTCTCAATTTGCGCTTCATGCAAGAGCTATTTTAGGTCTTCCAATTCCAAACATCATGCAACATGGACCCTGTGCTTCTAGTGTAATTCTTGGTGAGGGTCACTCAGAGGAAATCTCATTTAATGGTGTCGATAAGGCGCTGAGTGAGCCTGACACCCAAATACGATTATTTGGAAAACCCTCTATTTCAGGCAGAAGGAGATTAGGTGTTACAGTCGCAAGGGGGAATTCAATCGAAGAAGCCAAACATAAGGCGATTCGTGCTAGTGAAGCCATTAATATCCAATATTAGTTGATTAAAATTTGAATTTTCTCTTGCACTTATATTTCAATAGGCTAGAAGAGAAATCCGCTTAACGCTGTCGCGGAAGTTCAACATAATGATTTTAGCCTTGAAGGCTTCCGGTAGCGGAAGCCTTTTTATTTATAAATCAGTTAAGAATTCACCCTTTGCCATTAGAAAAATACAGACCATGGAGTTTATAGCCGAAACCATCGCAGATTTATCGCCCTCTCTCACTCTTTCAATTACGAGCCAAGCAAAACAAATGCGCGAAGATGGCATCGACGTGTGTAATCTTGGTGCAGGAGAGCCTGATTTTGATACACCTCAGCATATTAAAAATGCCGCTATTGATGCCTTACAGGACGGCCAAACTAAATACACAGCAGTAGCCGGATTGAAAGCATTAAGAGAAGGTATTGCTAAAAAATTCAAAGATGAAAACCAAATCGATTACGCGCCTGAAGAAATTNTTGTAAATTGTGGTGCNAAGCATTCCTGCTTCAATGCAATNATGGCCTGCTGCGATGCTGGNGATGAAGTNATTATTCCTTCTCCATATTGGACNAGTTATCCTGAAATGGTGAATGCGGTAGGTGCTAAACCCGTTTTTGTGGAAACAAAGCAGGAAAATAATTGGAAGATAACNCCGGAAGAATTTGATAATTCGATGACTGGTTCTACCAAAATGATTATCATTAACTCCCCAAACAACCCGACGGGTGCNGTATATTCGAAAGAAGAATTGGCAGCAATTGGTGAAGTCGCTGCGTCAGAAGANATTNTAATTCTATCTGATGAAATTTACGAAAAGCTTGTTTANGGAGAAGCCGANCACGTAAGNATGGCTTCAATAAGTGAGGAAATCAAAAGACTCACCATTACAATTAATGGATTTTCNAAGGCCTATTCAATGACTGGATGGCGCTTGGGTTATACNGCAGCCAATAANGAGATTGCGGAAGCTATTGATACCATTCAAAGTCACAGTACATCCAACCCAACAACATTCGCTCAGTACGGTGCGATAGCCGCTCTCTCAAGCGATCAGTCTGAAATATCAGATATGGTTGAAGAATATGATATCCGTCGACAATATGTATTAGATCGCCTTAACTCTATCGCAAACGTTTCTACTATTGAACCTGCTGGTGCTTTCTACTTCCTNATAAATATCGAAAAAACGGGAATTAAATCAGTCAATTTTGCGGAAAAACTTCTCAGCCGTATGCAAGTTGCAACGGTTCCTGGAATTGCTTTTGGTAATGACCAAAGTATTCGCATAAGCTACGCAACCAGCTTGCCTGTCATAAAAGAAGGTCTTGATCGGCTTGAGGAATTTTGCCGAGCTCATTAATCATATAAAGAGTAAAATAATTATTAGCAAATTGTAAGCATTCCGCCAAATTATATGGCTACATGCTTCCTCAATTGACAACCCAGATACCTGGCCCAAGGTCTCGTCTTCTGGGTGAGCAGTTGGCTCGATATGAATCTAGAAATATTACCTTTGTCTCCGATGAGTTTCCAATTTTCTGGGACAGGGCTGAGGGTTCTAATGTTTGGGATGTAGATGGAAACTGTTACCTTGATTTAACTTCAGCTTTTGCTGTTTCTTCACTAGGTCATAGAAATCCGAAAATAGTTAAAGCCTTAAGTAGCCAGGCTAATAAGCTATTACACGGCATGGGTGATGTTCACCCTACAGAACTTAAAGTTGAGTTGTGTAAAAAAATTAGCGAAATAACTTTCGAAAAGTGGACAGGAAAAGTTGGTAAATCGATTTTGAGCTCCAGCGGAAGTGAGTCTATAGAGAGTGCTCTGAAAACAGCGTTTTTAGCTACCGGTAAAGAAGGAATTATTTGCTTCGAGGGTTGCTACCACGGAACCAGCATTGGAACGTTAGCAGCCAGTGGACTGCCGAGATTTAGAGAGCCATTTTCGAAACAGATTAATCAACATGGATATGTGGCACCTTATGGTTCACAAGGATTACCTCAATTGCTTGATTTAGTTAAGTCCAATAACATCGGTGCAATTATTGTTGAACCTATTCTAGGAAGAGGTGGAAAAATTGTTCCGGATGATGAATTTTTACCCGCACTTAGGACCATCTGTGATGAACATAAAATAATCCTTATTACTGATGAGATTTATACGGGCTTTAACCGAACGGGAAAACTTTTCGCAAGTGATCACTGGAATGTTGTCCCCGATATTATCTGCCTTGGGAAAGCATTAGCCGGTGGTTTTCCTTTATCAATTTGTACCGCTAAATCAGAGATAATGGATTTCTGGCCAGAGTCTGATGGAGAGGCTATTCATACTTCCACTTTTTTAGGAAACCCCCTTGGCTGTGCAATGGCTTTAGAATCTATCTCTATTCACTCAGATCCATCAATTTCTAATAAGGTTAACCAAAAGAGTCTACTATTTAGAACGGCTTTGGATAATATTTCTCACAACTCTAAAGGTAAGATTAGAGGTCTTGGATTAATGCTGGGAATCGAAATATTAAATGAATCTGGCAATCCTAATGGGGAACTTGCCTCAGCCATAATCAAGGATTCGTTGAGGTCTGGCATCATAACACTAGCTGATGGACCGGCCGGTCATGTGTTGGCCATAGCTCCTACTTTTTGTATTTCAGAGGAAGAAATAGAATGGTTTGTTAATTGGCTCGAGAAAAGGCTTAGGCTTTCCAACTGAGTGCTCCCTTTTTCCAGGCATAGAGATATGCAATAAGAAGAATTCCCACAAAACCAGACATGCTAAAAAAGACCATTTTTGCCTGCCCGGCTTCGATGAATGAATTAAAAGAAACCGCCCAAGGATACATAAAAACTACCTCTATGTCAAAAATTACAAATAGCATTGCTATGACGTAAAATTTTACACTAAATCTTGGCTTAGCTTCTCCGATTGGGAGCATCCCACACTCATAAGCACTATCTTTAATCTGATTTGATTTGGCGCTTTTACCTAATAAGACGCTGACCAAGAGAGTCGAAACCGCAAAACCAGTTGCAATTCCTAGTTGTATTAATACCGGTATGTATTGATCTAACATTTTATTTCAAAATAACGAATACTTCCCGGTAATTATCAACAAAACTATTCAATAAAAAAGGCAGGAACACTTTTGTGTTCCTGCCTGTAAATGTTTTTATTTATTTTACGCTTGTTGTTTAGCTTGTTGAGCAGCTATGTAGGCACTTGAAGCCTGCTCAATTCCATCTAAACCTTTGTAACTCTTGCCCTTCTTTTCTACTAAACCTCTAGTGACAAGATTTTGAAGTTTTTCATATGCGCGTAAGCGAAGCATTTCTTCTCCACCGCTAACGGCATTTTTTTCTTTTAGATTTTCATACACAAGCTCAAACAAGTTATTAAATTCAAGAGCTGTATCGTTTTCGTTGAGCACAACAACCAATTCGTCGGTTACGTGATCAGGTATTCTCCGGGAAAACCGGGTTCTGCGTGTTGTAGCCATATTTAATTTTATTTTATCACAACCGCTTCTCAAATACCACGTTTAAAGACTCATTTGAAAGCCGAATGGCGTTGAGATTCGATTGGGGCGCGTATTATAGCTGCAAAAATCAAAAAAACCAGTTTCTTTTGTTTATTTTTTATTAAAAGGACGTTTTTAGGTCTCCTATAGCCCATAATCCTTTGGAGTTAATTAGAAAAACCTCCCTGCTGACCGGATATATCGCATCTAGAAACATCTGATAAAATGCTTTTTTATATGTGTTTAAGCGATTTTTGTCCGCAGACATAACCAAAATAGTGCTTCGACTAGGAATAATTACCCACAAATCAGAGCCAAAGTTTTCTTTAAAAAGATCACGAAATTGCTGTGTATTTACTGAACTAACAATTGCCGGGTTATCGGACTGAATGAGGGCATATTCGATTTTACCAGTTGAATCTTTAATATATTCAGGTTTAACGGATTTGATGACAGATGTTGCATTAATAAGAGCTTTATCCCTAAATTCTTTCCAACCTTTACTAAATTTATGTCTGAATTCTTCGGCTTTGAAATAATTTAGCCCTAATTCGCCTAAGTACCCTGCGCTATAAACGGTGTGACGGGCATCTGGAATCATCATGACCACTTCGGATCTCATATATTTGGGCTGTATAATTAAAATCGGAGGAGGCGATTTTTGAGATTTACTAGTTTTTTTTGTACTCTCTTGATCTAATCTTTGAGCAAGACCCAATTCTGCAATTAATGAAAATATCAATAGAAAGGATATGAACGACCAATTCATGATAAATATTTATTAAGAAATTTAATAATTATACTCTGTTTAGAGTACATCGATTTGTTAAAAGGCTCTGATATTTTTCGTTTATTCACCGATACCAATGATTACCTACTTAAATGGAGAGTTATCTGAAATAATTCCCGGAAGATTAACAATAGACGTTAACGGAATCGGTTATGAAGTTTTAGTTCCGTTATCCACCAGTGATAAAATGCCTGATAAGGGTGAGAAACTTCTGATACTGACTCATCTACACATTCGCGAACAAGAGCAAACGTTATTTGGATTTGCTACTAACGAAGAACGTGATCTTTTTCGTCTTTTAATCAATAGAGTTTCAGGAATAGGACCTAAACTTGGTTTGGCCATTTTAAGTGGAATGTCAGTGGATGATTTTAAAAATTCTGTGATAGGTGGAGATATAACAAGTCTCTCAAAAATAAGCGGCTTAGGAAAAAAAACTGCTGAAAGAATTATACTTGAGTTAAAAGATAAGGTCGGGGTTACTGAAACGTGGACTGCGGCAAAAGAAAATTCTAATAGTTCAGAGAGTATGGTCCATGATGCCGTCTTGGCGCTCATTTCTCTTGGCTACAAACAAGCGGAAGCACTGAAAGCAGTAAATGGAATTAAGGATGCAAATTCAACTGGTATTAGTTCTGATGAATTGATTAGGTCTGCTCTACGAGCGATGAAGTAGTCTATTCGCTTATCAAAAGCATTTCTCGATAATGGCTAACGATATCAATGAAGTAGATAAAAAGAGGGTAGATTTTATCCAAAATTCGTTTCCAAAGAATGGACTTTTTCAGGGTAAGGCCTGGAGGACTACACCTTATCCTGTAGTATTATCTAAAAAAACTTCCAAGCAAATCCATGAACTGGGGAATTATCTCCTCCAATACTTGAGAGCTTGTAATACAATTTATCATCAAAGTATTGGAGGTAAGGCGCCAGATTGGATTGCACGCTATCTAGATGCTGGAAAACCTAATAGCATTCTTGAACAAGGTAGACATAAAGCATTTAGAAATGCTGTTCCAAGAGTAATTAGACCTGATATCATTCTTGGAGATGAAGAGTTTGCTATAACTGAACTCGACAGCGTTCCAGGAGGCATAGGACTGACCGCATGGTTGAACAAAACCTATTCTTCACTTGATGATGATGTCATTGGTGGGGCGATGGGTATGGTAGAGGGTTTTACAAGTATCCTTCCAAAAGGAGGTGATATTTTAATTAGTGAAGAAGCATCAGATTACCTTCCAGAGATGGAATGGCTGATTGATGAGATAAAGTNCAGTGATGTAAATAANAATTATNATATCCTGAGGGCTGAGACTTATAAAATTAGGAATAGAGACATATACAGATTTTACGAACTTTTTGATCTCAACAATATACCACCAGCAGATGATATTTTTAATCATGCAGCAAATAATAAGATTAATCTGACGGCACCCCACAAAGCATATTTAGAAGAAAAAATGTGGAGTGCTTTATTACATTCAAGAGCACTGCGTCGTAATTGGATAAACTTAATGCGACAATCGTATTTAGATAAACTTCAATCATATTTTCCCTATACCTGGATCATGGATCCAAGCCCAGTTCCTCATTATGCTGAGTTGCCTGGGCTTGGAATTAACAATTGGAATCAATTGAGTGACTTTACCAAAACCCAAAGAGAATTGGTTCTCAAAATTAGCGGGTTTTCAGAACTCGCTTGGGGTAGTAGAAGTGTCAAAATTGGTCATGACCTATCCTCAAATCATTGGAAGGGTTCGGTCGAAACTGCAATTAGTGATTTTCCTAATCAACCTTGGATATTACAAAAGTATAAAAAAGGGAAGGCCTTCGAGCACCCTTACTGGAGCGAGGAAGAAAACAAAATTATTAACATAAAAGTAAGGGCAAGACTTTGCCCATATTACTTCGTTTCCTCCAGCAATGAATCAATTTCAGATGTTAAGCTAGGTGGAATTCTAGCCACTCTAGTGCCTGCAGATAAAAAAATTATTCATGGCATGAGTGAAGCTATAATGGCTCCTTGCATTGAGGAAAATTAAATTAAGCCGTTTCGTCCTCTTCTATCAAGATTTTGGATTTTGATTCCACGATTCCCGACATCAATGAGCTATTGGGTATATTTAAGTGGTCTCCATCATCATTCTCTAGCTGTGTTGTCACCGGACCAACGGAAAGAACTTTTCCTGAAAGTAAATCATTGTCTTTGAATTTAATAATTGTGCCAACTGGATATAAGTCTCTGACGTAAACGCCAGAAACAATATTTTGAGCTAATGGTCGCATACCAAGACCAAGCGCAAGAGCTGTTGCGATTGCTGCTCCAAGAAGAAGAATTTCAACAGTGTGACGAATCAGGGTAGTGTCCACACCGAGCGTGCTAATAGCAATGGTTAGAACCAAAACCAAAATAAAAGCATAAACAAGATTCGCCAACGCTCCAGCGTAATCTAATCCTACACGACTGGCACCGTTTACAACAAAGCCTCTAACGAGATCCCCAATAACAAATCCTGCCACTGAAATAATAATCGCTGTTATCACGCGCGGCAGAAAACTCACTAATCCATTGAGGGGTTCAGAGATTTGAGGCAATCCCAGTGAACCCGCAGAGGAGCTCAAAAACATTATCATCAAAATCCAAAATAGTGTCTTACTGACTATGATAGAAAATGGAACGTTGTCATTGGCTCGTGCAAAAATCCCCGAAATTCCCGACCTTTCTAGTAAAGGATTATTTGCAAAGTTTTCTTTTAGTAATCCACCAAATTTTTCTAATAAAAAACGAGCGCCCTTGGCAACGATATGAGAAATAATATAGCCAACCAAAAGAAGTATTAAAGCAATCAGTAATTTTGGTATGAACGCAAGCAATTCGTTTCCCATGTTCGAAAATTGCTGAATCAATTCAGAGCCCCAATTATCGCTATTTGAGTCGCTGCTTGGGGGATTATTACTATTATTTGCCTGAGCAATTATCGGTATCATTATCCTTTTCTGATTTTTTGATTTTATTATTTGGGCTAACACTTTTTGCCGCGCCTATGGCAGCGGTGGCAAGACCTGAAACACCAGCACCAATAGTTTTGAAGAAAAATGATAACGAATGTTCCATAACCATAGTAAACTTCGCACGCTCAACGATTCGCTCTATTCTTCTTAAATCTTCAACATCTAAATCTTTAAGGGAAGTTTTAGCTTCTTGGCTAGGGTCTAGGTTTTTTTCAAGTCCTTCCTCTCTAAATATATCAAGGATTTTAGCGTCTTGTTCCAAAAACTGAGCATCCGATATCATTTTATTCTCTCCTCCCTCTCATTATCTAATTCTGTATATATTTCTTTGAATCGTTCCTGTGCTCTATAAAGGCGCATTTTGGCGGCACTTAATCCAATATCGAGTACATCTGCTATCTCCTGAATACTTAGACCCGATACATATCTTAGAGTGACCAGTCTACACTCTTCTCCATTCATTTGGGATATGACTTCATTAACCTTACCTGTTACTTCATCATGAGAAGTTTTATTGTTGGTTAATTTTTGGTGTTCCACCTCCTCAATCATTTTAGCATGATGCTGATTACGTCGAGCAGCCTTTCTTCGAGCTTCTAGACATCTATTATAAACAATTCTATATAACCAAGTTTTGAAGGCCGAACGCCCTTCAAAGTCCACAATTTTGTGAAACACCTGCAGAAATGAATCTTGGCAAGCTTCTTCAGCATCTTGAACGGAACCGAGCATTTTTAAACAACTTCTGTAAACTAAAGGTTCATGGCGCCTCAAGAGTTCGCGATACGCACTGACATTGTAAGGAAGCTCGGTTTTGCAACGAGCAACCAATTCATCATCAGACAACGCATCCACGGCAATTCTTAAGGCTGACCCTGGACTTTTTCAGAAAGTAATAAGCATTACTCTCTACTATTTAGATGTCATTTGACCCATCAAAGGTCACAACCTTATTGGTTTTTTTATTTTCTTAATAATTAGAATCTATGATTTTTAAGAAAAGTTAAACAAAAAAACAATTAACTATCCCTAAGACCCTAATTACAAGAGTGTTATAAAAAACTGGTTAGTAATAGAACTAAAATACAGCTNATTTAAGCTTTTTAAGNGAAAGTNTTTTAGATTTTTAGAAAATGCTCAATTTCCNTTATNACAAAACAAACAAGANGAGATGNTGAAAAGGGGCCGCTGAAATTAAATTCATTTTTTGAGTTAACATCAATANCATAAGNAGAGCTTTTCTTGACACTTACACTGAGCGCTTGATCATAAGTTAGATTTTTAAGATGCGAATTTTATCAGGTATTCAACCTAGTGGCAGACTCCATGTCGGAAATTATTTCGGCATGATGGAGCCATCGATTGAACTTCAAGATCATGGTGAAGCATTTTATTTTATTGCCGATTATCATTCGCTGACAACGGTTCATGATCCGAATCAGCTAAGGGAGAATGTTCGTGATGTGGCTATAGATTTTCTTGCATGTGGTTTAGATCCAGAAAAGGCCATATTTTTTAGGCAGTCTGATGTGCCTGAGGTAACTGAACTTTCTTGGTTACTAAGTACAGTTACTCCGATGGGATTTTTAAACAGATGCCATTCTTTCAAAGACAAAACAGATAGAGGTTTTGAAGCGTCTCACGGCCTCTTTGCATATCCTGTGCTTATGGCTTCAGACATATTAATTTATGACAGTAATATCGTACCAGTTGGAGACGATCAAAAACAACACCTCGAAGTAACAAGGGATATCGCGACTAAATTTAACAATCTATATGGAGATGTTTTTGTTATTCCAGAACCAAAAATACGAAAAGAAAAAGCCAAAGTTCCTGGAATCGATGGCCAAAAAATGAGTAAAAGTTATGGTAATATAATAGAAATTTTTGGCGCCGAAAAAAAAATAAGAAAAAAGATAATGTCCATTATAACGGATTCCACTCCTGTGGAAGATCCCAAAGATCCAAACCAATCCATAATTATAGATCTTTTTAATTTAGTGGGTTCAACCGAAGACGTTGAGGTAATGAAATCCGATTTTCTGAAAGGTGGTATTGGATACGGAGATTTCAAAAAGCGCTTATTTGAGGGCTTCTGGGATTATTTTCAGCCCATGCGACAAAAGAGAGATGAACTTTCAGAGGATTTAAATTATGTGGATAATGTCCTCAAAGGGGGGGCAGAAAAAGCTCGCGAAGCTGCAAAATTGACCCTGAAAAGAGCGCGTAAAGCATGTGGAATCGAATAATTGGCATTCATGCCAACTAAAAATCACTAAATGAACTTGCGAAGCTGCTTAACAGTATTAGCATTCTGAGCCCGAATAAAAATCAAATTCAACTGAGGAAAGTTTAAGTTGGTATGTTTGAAGAAGAAGAAGAAGAAAATGAAAACAACGGTGGTTATAGAAGACGCCGTGAGGAACCGTTATACACCGAGAAGATTTTCGCTGACCGGAAAATCTTTTTCGTCGATTTAAAATCTAACGATCGCGGTAAATTTCTGAAGATCACTGAAGACGTTAGAGGAAGAAGAGACACCATCATGGTGCCTGAGGAGACCTTACAGGAACTTATTGATGCACTTAATAACGTTTCTGATTTTCTCAAAAACGAAGACGATCAAGATTAAATTGATCAGAGGATCTCTAGGAATTTGAGTGTTGGTTCATAGCCACCACCCATCGTGATTGCTAACAACACAAACTTTGTGGTTCTTGATGAAACACAAGACTACATAGTTGTAGACAAGCCTTCTCCACTTTTGGTTCATCCTAGTGTGCCAGGAAACCCACCCACTTTACTGGATGGAATCAAATCTCTTCTTGCCTATGAAATCGCCAACGGTGCATCACTTTCAATANTTAACCGGTTAGACCGGGANACAAGTGGAGTTGTCCTGATAGCAAAAAATAAAATTGCTGCAAGGCGTTTTGGAATTGCCATGCAAGATCGAGAAATTGCAAAAGAGTACTTAGCAATCGTAAAAGGCATTCCGGAAACAAAAANGTTTAGAGTATGCGAACCTATTATNAGAGCGGGCGAAATTGTNGANAGTCATGTTTGGGTAAAACAAATGGTACATCCTGATGGTAAAGAGTGCATCACCGATTTTGAACTCATAAAAGAAATGGGTTCCTATAGTCTGATNAAAGCCATTCCCCAAACTGGAAGAATGCATCAAATCCGTGTTCACGCTAATCATGTTAATTTACCAATAATTGGGGACAAAATTTATGGTGGAGATGANTCTTCCTATCTTAAGTTTATTAATTCGGGTTGGACCAAAGAGCTTGAATCCAAATTAATTTTACCCCGCCAAGCTCTCCATTGTTTTAGAATGCNGGTAAATAATCATGAAAAATGGGAAGCTCCCATCCCAGAGTTATTTAAAAGTTTTGAGGACTCCTTGACCACTAGGTGTAGTACCCCTAAGATTCCGACCGCTAATAAGAAAAAGCAATGAACATACACGAATATCAAGCTAAAGATCTTTTTGAAAAATTTANTGTCCCTTCTCCAAAAGGAAGGATGGCTGAAAGCCCTGAAGAGGCAAAAAAAATTGCTGAGGAGATTAACNGCCAAACCGTTATTAAGGCTCAGGTCCATGCAGGGGGTCGCGGCAAAGGGACCTTTAAAAATGGATTTGAAGGAGGAGTGCACTTATCTGATGACCCTGAGGAAATTCATAGTATTGCCACAAAAATGCTTGGTGAAACCTTGGTCACTCACCAAACGGGTGAAGAAGGGAAATTAGTGAGCAAAGTTATGGTTGCCAAGGCAGTTGATATTTCTAAGGAATACTATCTGGCCATACTAATGGATAGAGAAAGTCAGTCACCTGTCATAGTGGCTTCAACTGAGGGTGGTGTTAATATTGAAGAAGTTGCTGAAAGTACCCCTGAGAAAATAATTAGAGAATCAATTCACCCACTAGCAGGGATTCAACCATATGAAATAAGAAAAATATCAAATAACCTTGGTTTGCAAGGCGATGCAGCAAAACAGTTTGGAAAACTTCTAAAGGCATTATTTAAATTATTTATTTCATGCGATTGTTCACTAGTTGAAATAAACCCTTTAGTCACTACCCCAGAAGAAGAGGTTCTAGCATTGGATGCAAAATTTGGCTTTGATGATAACGCTCTTTATAGGCAGCAAGAAATTGCATCAATGCGNGACACCTCTGAAGAAGANNCNAGAGANGTGGCAGCATCTGAATTTGGGCTTAACTATATCGGATTAGATGGTAACATTGCGTGTCTAGTCAATGGTGCAGGTCTTGCCATGGCAACAATGGACATCATTAAACACTANGGGGGTGAGCCTGCAAATTTCTTAGATGTCGGCGGTGGAGCTACAGAGGAGCAAGTAACTAATGCCTTTAAAATTATACTCGGAGATTCAAACGTTAAGGGGATTCTTGTTAATATTTTTGGAGGAATTATGGACTGTGATGTTATTGCAAATGGCATCGTTAATGCATGTAAGCAAGTTAACCTCAGTATTCCTCTTGTTGTAAGACTCGAGGGAAACAATGTTGATGCAGGTAAACAAACTCTCTCCACTTCTGGTGTTAACTTAATTGCCGCAGATGACTTGTCTGATGCGGCTCAAAAGGCGGTTAAAGCTATTAATCAATAAGATTATTATTCTTGGATACTGATCACAATATCGTTTTAAAATTTTCTCGTCGTTACTCCATGGGGCATCGTCTCATAAGCGGTGCGGCAAAAAATTGTCAAATTCCTCACGGTCATGATGAAGTAGTCACGGTCAATATAGCTAGTAAAGACAATCAAGGGCTTGACCCNAATACAAACATGCTAGTTGAATTCGAGGAGGCAAAAGGTCAATGGTTTAAATGGATTGATCAAGCCGTTGATCATAGTTTCCATATTAATGCCGAGGACCCAATAATAGATTTCTTTAGAACAAACGAGCCAGAACTTTTGTCTAAACTCTTAATCACTCCTGGTGATCCAACAACGGAAATTAGAGCAGCGTGCTACCATGCAAAGTTGAATTNTTTNNTAGGNTCTGNAAACAAAGGGTTAATTTGTTTGGGTCTCCANATCCAAGAAACTCCAACAAATGCGGTTTACTTCAGCNGCGATAATATTGATAATTTTTTATCTCCTGATGAAGCCAATTGGTGGAACCGAGCAGACCTTTCTATTAATGATCTAAATTAAACAAAAACGAATCAAACAAACTTAAAATAATGTCGATATTAGTTGAACCAAACACAAAAGTTCTAATACAAGGTATTACGGGAGGATTTGGAGGAACGCATGCAAAGCTTAGTCTCGATTATGGAACACAGGTAGTTGCAGGTGTTACACCTGGAAAAGGAGGGCAAAAATTTGAATCATGTGTGCCAATATTTAATACAGTTGAGGAAGCAATTAATGAAACGGGCGCAACTGTTTCGGCCATTTTTGTTCCNCCGCCTTTCGCAGGCGACGCCATTATGGAAGCAGTTGATGCCGGAATAGAATTGATAGTTGCAATCACTGAGGGCATTCCAGTAGCAGATATGATGCGGGTTAAATCAATGATGGATANATCAAATTGTAGACTTATTGGGCCTAATTGTCCTGGAATCGTTACACCAGGTACTGGACCTGATTCTACAGGAGGCTGTCGGATTGGTATATCTCCTGGCTACATACATAANAAAGGTTCTGTGGGTGTTGTATCAAGATCGGGCACACTAACCTACGAAGCTGTGTGGCAAACAACTCAACTAGGGCTGGGTCAAAGCACCTGTGTTGGAATTGGAGGAGATCCAATTAATGGAACTAGTCACTTGGATGTACTTAAGTTGTTCAATGAAGATCCCGAAACAGAATCTATTATCATGATTGGAGAAATCGGAGGAACAGCAGAAGAAGAAGCTGCTGCTTGGGCCAAAGAAAATTGTAAAAAACCAGTAGCGGCATTTATCGCAGGAGCAACTGCCCCTCCTGGTCGCAGAATGGGCCACGCCGGAGCCATTATTTCAGGCGGTNAAGGCACTGCAGAGGCTAAAAAAGCGGCGTTAAAAGATGCAGGAATCGCAGTCGCCGAAACTCCTTCGGATATGGGATCAACGCTCGCCAGCATTCTGTGAACAAAAATTAAGATAATTTTTCCTCAATCTTTAGACTAATTTACTCCAATTACGCGTCTGATCTAAAAAAAGAAAATTGAAAGTCACCAGCAACTTGATATTCTTTTCTCCCCTGTTAAAGATTATCCTCAATATCTCATTTTAAAATTATCCCCTCTAAACATGGCATTAGCAGCAAAAGGACTAGAAGGCATCATAGCAAACGAATCTAAACTCAGTAACGTTCAAGGCCAAGAAGGAAAATTAAGTTATCTCGGCTATACGATTGATGATCTTGTCGAGCATACCTCTTTTGAGGAAGTTATATATTTGTTACATAACGGAAAACTACCAAACCAATCCGAACTTGAAAATCTAACGGATTCACTCAAGTCTCATCGCAATTTACCTGATGGAATAATCGATTTTCTTAAATCAGCACCCAAAGATGCTGGACCTATGGATGTAATCCGCACAGGTGTATCTATGATGGGCCTATACGATACAAAAGGTGATCATCAAAATCGTGAACTAAATGAACAAAGAGCCATTGCGATAATTGCAAAGACTCCTCTAATCGTTGCAGCCTTTCATCGATTCCGTCAAGGTTTGGAAATCATAAAACCGCGAGACGACCTCAGTGAGGCAGCCCATTTTCTATATTTGATAAATGGAGAAGTTCCTTCAAAAGATGCTGCAAAGACTCTTGATGTCGCTTACATTTTACATGCAGATCACGGCATGAATGCCTCGACTTTTAGCTCGAGAGTCACTGTTGCTACCTTGAGTGATATGTATTCCGCCATAACTTCAGCTATCGGAACTTTAAAAGGCCCTCTACATGGCGGTGCCAACGAGGGTGTCATTCAAATGCTTGAGGAAATTGGATCTGAGAATGCAGTAGATGAGTATGTTGAGGGCAAACTCGAAAGAAAAGAGAAAATCATGGGCATTGGACATAGGGTTTATAAAGTGCTTGATCCACGTGCTCCTCATTTAAGAAAAATGGCTGTAAAGCTAACTGATGAGCTTGGCGATGCTAAATGGATAAATATGTCAGAGCGCATTGCAGAAATTATGAAAGAGCGTAAAGGGCTTAATGCTAATGTGGATTTCTACTCTGCCACAGTTTATTATAGTCTGGGCATCCCTACTGATCTCTTTACACCAATATTTGCAATAAGCCGTGCCAGTGGCTGGACCGCTCAAGTCTTAGAGCAACTCGATGATAATCGCCTGTATCGTCCACTCACCGACTATACTGGACCAGATTCTCAACCAGAAATTCTACCGATAAACGAAAGAGATTAATCTGATTTAGAGGCCCATCTCATTGATCACCTAATCAGCCATTTCCGATTCCATTAGGAATTCATATATAATTTAAAATTATTGTAACTGTTCACTTGCCCACAATGTGATAGGAAAAAATAATAATATAGCTGATTGGCCTGTCCGCCATCCGTTCTATTCGCTTCTTATCATCATAGCAATTAGCTCAATCGCTCTCTGGGGCAATACCAAAGAAAGGGATCGCCCTGGAATCAGTAGCCCAAAAGCTAAGTCCGATCGTGAATTAACAAAAAATACCGAAAAAGAATTTGGTCCAGACGGATCTGAAATACTGCTCATTGTTGATTGCACCGACCCAGATGCTGATCTTTATGATATAAAACAAGTTGAAGGATTAACTTATTTTCTCAAAAAACTTCGAAAATTACCCTTTATCTCACAGGCATTCTTTGTTGATCAAATTCCTGGGTTCAGATTGGGGTTCATAAGGTCACCATTATTTCCAGAAATAGGCGACGCTGACCGAGTTAGGAAAAACTGTAAGGTGCGAGCATTAGAACACCCGCTCATAAAAGGAAAGCTTCTCTCTCAAGATGCAAAAACGGCAATTGTTCCAATTTTTTTAAAGGGAAACTATCGGTCAACAGAATCAAAATTATCGAAAATTCGCGAAGTTATTAGAGACACTTTAGCACCATATTCACTTAGGGCTCGGCTAACAGGAAAAATTCCTATTGATGTGGACCGGAGGGAAGCTATGAAAAAAGAGCAGCGACAGTTTCAATTGATTGGCTATGCTCTAGCATCCATTTTGGCTCTTGCTTTCTTTAGAGGNATTATAAGCACATTAGTCGTAGGTTCAGCACCTATTATCGGCGTGGCGTGGACGATTGGGATTTTAGGTTTCACAGGAGAAAGTCTTAGCCCCCTATCGAAAGTCATTATGCCAATTATTCTTACGATGATTGGATTTACTAATGCTGCACACATTGTTTTTCAATATCAACGAGAACAGGCTAATGGTAAAAATAGCCATGAATGTATGAGCCTTTCCCTTAAGAAATTAGGAATGCCTTGTTTCCTTTCAGCTCTAACAACTTCTGCCGGATTTATGTCACTCACAATCGCTGAGGCGAAGATGATAAGCAATTTCGGGCGAGATTGTGCGGTAGGCAGTATCTTGATCTTTATCTCGGTAATACTAGTGCTACCACTCCTCAAAACACCAAAATTATCAGCGATTAGCGAAAAGATTGATTCTTTAATCGCATTAAAGATTAGATCTCTTTTCAAATTACAACCCAAGAAATCAAAAGTTATCAAGTCAGATGATCTGAATGAAATATCACCCCCTAGAATTCCCTCGAAGATAATTGGAGTGATTATGAAACGATCAAAATCTATTTTTATCATCGCTTTGATAATTACCGCTAGTTCCCTGTGGTCTACCACATCGCTTAAACCTGATATGTTTTTGAAAAATCAGCTGCCAGATAATAGCGAAAGCGGNAAGGCGCTGATGGATGCAGATAAAATATTTGGAGGGATCCAAGCGGTTAGGGTTGTCATTCAATGGGAAGATAACAAGACTGATCCTATACCTATCATTGAGAAAGTTGTCACGGCTATAAAATCTGAAAAACTTTTAAGCGAACCGCTATCGATTATAGATGTCCTCAATTCAGCTCCTTCACTAGGTAAAAAAACATCTATAAATAATCCTATTCTAAAATCGATACCGGATAGGTATGTAAGGCCTTTACTAAGAAAAGATCTCAATAAGGCTGTTGTAATTACAAGAGTACAGGATCTGGGTGTTGCCAAATATGCTCCAGTCTACGACAGACTAGAAAGTCAACTTGACCAGATCAATAAAGATTTCCCTGAATTCAAATTTGGGCTTTCTGGCGGTGCTGTCGGTTGGGGGCGTTACGTATATAGAATGGTAAATGATCTTAGCCGAAGTATATCAATTGCCGCGTTTATCATCTTGGTGATGATTACACTGGCTTTCAGATCCTTGAAAATTGGTCTTGTAGCAATGCTTCCCAATCTCTTTCCGCTCCTCATGTGCGCAGCTGTTTTATCGCTTTTCGAATTACCTTTAACTCTTGAAATTATATGTGCATTCACAATTTGTTTGGGCATTGCGGCTGATGACTCAATCCATTTTCTAAGTCAGTTCAAAACTGAACGTGAAAATGGTCATAGTTTAGACAAGTCTCTAGAAAAAAGTTTTCTCCACGTTGGTAAAGTTTTAGTCGTAACAACGGCAGTAATGGTCTGTGGTCTTGGAAGTGTTTTTTTAAGTAGCTTACCAATGTATCGTTCATTTACGGCAGTAGCCTGTGGAACTCTGGGCGCTGCGCTCATCGCAGATCTAATTATCCTACCAGCAATTCTAAAAATATTTGATAACCGCAAAAATATTTAACTTTTTAAAAAGATCAAAGCTCTACACTGGCAACGGCCATCGCAGCCATACCTTCTTCTCTTCCCAAAAAACCTAACTGCTCGTTAGTTGTTGCCTTTATGCCAATTAACTTGGGGTCTATACCCAAAGATTGAGAAATATTTTCTTTCATTTCATCAGCATATGGTAAAATTTTCGGTTTTTCTGCAATCAGAGTACTATCCAGATTCACTATTACAGCTCCTAANTCATTAAGTTCGAAGGCAACACGACTTAAAATTTCCAAACTAGAAATTCCTTTTATACTTTCATCGGTTGGTGGGAAAAAATGTCCGATATCTGGCAAACCTACTGCTCCCAATAATGCATCAGCTATGGCATGACTTAAAACATCAGCATCTGAATGTCCNTCTAGGCCTTTTTCAGAAGNAATCTCAACGCCTCCCAATATAAGCGGCCTGCTTTCTATTAAGCGGTGTACGTCATAACCTATGCCTGATCTAGTAGCCATTTTTATATTGTGTTGTCTAAAGGTAATCTTCCATTCCATGAACATATTGAAAGTTTGCCTTTTGTAATTTTACTTTCAATAAGGTCAACTTTGCCTCCTGCAGCTTCCACTAAAAGTTTTCCTGCAGCGATATCCCATAAACTAATCACGTCTTCTATATACGCGTCAAGACGCCCGCATGCAATATATGCCAGTGCTAAAGCCGCACTTCCCATCATTCTAGATTTTCTCACACTAGTTGAAATATTTCTATACCTCTCAAATCCTGCATCAAGTGCCTCTTTGCTTTTGGAAAAACCAACCGTAACAACGGCATCTGACATTTTTGATCTTTGACTAGTGGAAATTGGTCTGCCGTTAAGAGTAGGCTCTTGACCATCTTCAACTGCCCATAATTCATCCATCATAGGATCATATATGACGCCAACCAACCATTTATCTTCAGTGGCTTTTTTTAAGGCAATCGAAACACAAAAATGAGGTATGCCATAAAAATAGTTAACTGTTCCATCGATCGGGTCGACAACCCAGTGGTATTCACTTTGGTTAGAAAGACTATCTCCCTCTTCTCCTATAATGGAATGATNNGGAAAGTCGTTTAATATAACCTCCGAAATGAGATTTTGACTCATTACGTCTAACTCCAATTTGATGTCATATTGCTCATAACTATCTACTTCTTTATCTTTGTAGTAGTGTTCTTTAAGCAAATCGCCAGCAGATTTAGCGGCCTTAATAGCAGTTTCTAGAAATGCACTCATTCTTTATAAAGTGTTTCAATTTTTTCAATAATGGCTTTCGCAATTAGGCTTTTGGATGACTTATTAATTTGTTCTTGCATACCTTGTTCATCAAAAATCGTCACCTCATTCTGATCAGAACCAAAGCCTATATCGTTTCTAGAGACATCATTCGCAACGATGAAATTACAACNTTTTTGCCTCATTTTGCTGATGGCATTCTCCCTTAATTCATTAGTATCAGCAGCAAATCCAACCAAGATTCCCCCAAAACCAAAGTCTTTCCGTATTGAACCAAGAATATCTTTAGTTCTAATCAGCTTTATTTCTGCATTGTCAGATTTTTTTATTTTTTCCTCATGATATACCGCTGGAGTGTAGTCGGCAACAGCAGCAACCTTTATAATTGCATCACAATTATTTGAATTAGAACTCACCTCCTCATACATCTGAGCAGCTGTTTCAATATTTATAATTCTACAATTTTGAGGTGGTTCCAGAGAAACAGGTCCACTGACTAGAATGACTTCATGATTGCGATTAATTGCAGATTCGGCAATCGCATAACCCATTTTACCAGAAGACCGATTTGTTAAGTAGCGAACTGGATCAATGGGTTCTCTCGTAGGGCCAGCTGTAATAAGAATTTTCAAATCTTTTCTATAGAGCTCTAGATTTATGAATTCATCAACTCCGACACACTATCAATAATACCTTCTACAGGCCAAAGCCTCCCTATTCCCTCGTACCCACANGCAAGCATACCCTTGTCCGGACCGATAAATTTAACACCTCTAGAAATTAACTTATCAACATTTTCCTGGGTCGCAGGATGGTTCCACATTTTTCCGTTCATCGCAGGAGCAATTACAACTGGAGAAAGAGTAGCTAAATAAATTGAAGTGAGAGGGTCATCTGCTATACCGTTTGCAAATTTTGATATGACGTTAGCAGTGGCTGGAGCCACAAGAATTAGGTCAGACNCATCGGCCAATTCAATATGGCCCGGTCGCCAATTTTGTTCCTCATCTTGAAACCCAGTAAAAACAGGATTTTTAGATATGACTTGTAACGTCAAAGGCGTAATAAAATCCTTAGCCTGATCACTCATAACGACTGTAACCGAGTAATCTTTTTTGACTAATCCACTGGCAATATCGGCAGCTTTATATGCAGCGATAGAACCTGAAACTCCTAAAAGAATTTTTTTCATTTTTAACCAAACCAGACTCGCTTCTAGCTATCAATTTGTCAAAGACTAGAGAGAGGTGTTCAAAAATCAGTAACTTTATATTACTCTAATTCTTGATATTTACCATTTTCATCCAAAAACGATTGTAGGATTTCAACTGCTGCTGCTTCATCAATAATTTGTCTACTGCTTTTTATAGAATGACCAGCATCATGTAACTTTTTCTGAGCCACAGTAGTCGTAAATCTTTCATCTTGAGTNTGGATTTTCATTTCTGGAAGAGCAGACCTTATCTGATTAAGAAATTTTTCTACCTTTTTTGCAGCTGCTCCATAAGATCCATCAAGATTTCTTGGCATCCCTATGACAATAGTTTGAATTTTTTTTTCTTCAGCAATTTCAATNANTCTTTTAATAGGGTCGATTTTTTTGACATGAATGGTTTCGAAAGGATGCGCAAACATTCCCAAATCATCACTAAATGAAACTCCGACCCGAGCTTCTCCATAATCTATACCAATGGCCTTCACGATTGCATTTAGCTAATTAAACAAAAATTGATTTACTTATTTGCATCCTCATAGGAATCAACTTCATTGCCCTCNTTATCCCAAAAATTTTCAGAAATAAGTTTTCCTGCATTAAATTTTTGTTCCATTTTTTTCTTGCCGTTTTTGTGCCACTCAATCTGTATGCCTTCACGTTCGTTGTCCTTGTATACAACATGGTTCTTCTTTTCTCCTGTTTCGTACCAAAAGGTTGTTAATCCATCCGGTTTTCCATCCTTATAACTTCCCTCTACTTCAACATTACCATTAGCCCATAATGAAAACACTTTACCAGTGTAGGGTACATCCGATCCATTTAGACAAAATAAACCTTCAGGATTTAGGTCTAATGTTTTCATATCTACAGCTCCCGCCTGTGGCGTGTAATTCGAGGATACCTGTTCAGGTTCTTTCAAATCAAAATTTTGNTCCTCTTTTTTGTTGNCTTCATTTTTTGAACAACCAGCCGTTAAAAGAATTAATAAAAGAGCATATATTTTTTTCATCACTGAAGATTGGTAGTTTTATATTTTATTACAATCACGATTTAACCAGATGATGGACATACTTATTTGGTTTTGATCTGATGGCATAAATTTTTCTCTTTTATATTCCTCAAAACCTAAAGAGGTTAANTCTTCGATTGACGGAAAATATTTAGGTTTTCCCAGGGCCTCAAAATAACTATCCAAAATTGTCATGATGATTTTAGAGCTATATTTTAAGGCGAGCCGATAGATCTCCGCTCCACCACAAACAACCATTTCATCGACACCTTTTTGTTTAGCGATACTTATCGCATCTTCAATTTTATTGAATACAAAAGCATCATCGGTTCCTTGGTAATCACTTTTTTGAGTTAAGACATAAGGGGTGTGGTGAGGCTGGAACCAGCCCTTCATTTCTTCAAAGGTTTTTCTACCAGTAAGGATAGTCTTCCCTTCTACATATTTTCTGAAATGAATTTTATCTCTTTCTATTCCGCTCCATGGAAGGCCCCCCAAATCACTACCCATTAGATAATTATTATCAACTGCCACAATCATTGATAATAAGAATTGGTTTTCTTTCTGAGTCATGGATCTTTTCTAAGATTACGCAACATAGTTCCCCAACTATTCTTAGGTTCGATCCAGTAACTTCGTTTCCTTGGATATTCGCAAATCATATTGTCGTCAGTAATAACCATATGTTCAGAAGAATTTCTCAACTGGTCTCCTAATTTAGGAAGCTCCATTTCTACAAGTCTATTTAACTCCTCTTTAAATTGATCATTTCTATTAAATATCGGTGAGCCATCAGCATCTTTAAAGCGGAGCAAGTTTGCACGACGCTCTTCAGAACTTATATCAAACGGACTGTCCGAGGCTGCTACAAAATTTCCAACCATCGTAACATATTTAAAGACTTCGGCTGCNGTCCTTACAACGTCGTTACTTCCAGTCGTATTATAAAAGACAACGCCACCACTTTTAAGGTGCTCTTTACATAGTTCTAAAAACTCCACAGATAGCAAATTGGTGGCGTGGCTCCTCCAGTGAAATGTTGTATTCATCAACATGAAATCAAATTTCTTATCGTCGGGTTGAACTCTTAACCAACGTCTTCCATCATTAATCTCAATATCAACTTTTTGGTGGCCTATTAGTTTTTTATGCTCTTCATAATTTTTTATAACTTCTAAATAACCTTTATTAATTTCGATAACTTTTAGCTTTTTAACTGCCTCATGTTTGATCAAAGCTGCAGCCCATGAACCACTGCTAAAACCAATTTCTAATACATGACTTGGCTCTCTATGAAGAGCAGCCACCATATAACATCGATAGATTCCGTTGGGAGATCCTGGATCAATCGCATACCGCCCATCATAAATTCCGCCTCCGTAAACGATGTCCGCATCTCCCACTTTTTTAGCCTCATCAATGGTAATAATACCGCTTCTGTTTTCAACTACCTGTTTAAAGAGTTGCGTTCTTGGATATTTTTTTTCGTACTGAAGATTTTCCAAAAAACCATAGAACATTTTATCGCCGAATAAAAAACTGANTATAACAATTGTTATAATGGGAACAAATCGTACTATAAAATCACGCCTNCTATTTAACGACTTCATTAGTAAAATAATAAGAGAACCAATAATCCCGGTAGCAAAGATAANCGTGGAAGCTTTACTGATTGGAAACTTATCCANTAGNTAAAAACCAGTAATTAAAGAACCAAAGGTAGCACCTATAATATTAACTAAATAAACTAGAGAAACTGATTTTCCCGCGGATCCACTTGCTCCGGCTATCTGACAAACTACTGGAAAAATTCCACCAGACATCGCTGCTGTTAAGCAAACTAAAACCAGAATNGGCACATAAAATCCCCAAAGGTTAATTTTTGCAGCTAAAGGTANAGCTACNTAAAAAAATACTGAACAAAAAACCAGCATCCAAGACGACCAAGAGAGGAAATCTCTTTGTAAATTGCATACCCGTCGACCAATCATAGCCCCTATAGCTATACCTATTAGAAAGCTGCCAAGAGTATGGGCGAATGTTGTTGGTGCACCAGCNGAGGAAAAACTCAAAATTCTAATCCAAATAATTTCTTGAGAAAGAGATATAGCCCCTACAAAAAAAGCCATGATTAATGCAGGCGATTGACTAATAATTATATTGGTTTTTTTAGTCATCTCTTAAATTGATTTGAACCCTTTACTCTTGCAGTAAATGAAAACTAGGGCTCCGGTCAGAAGATTACAACTTGCAGCAAACCATACAGAGCCTGTTAATCCCAAAAATCNGAAAAGAATTCCTGCAGTTAAAAAACAAGCCAGGGCTGATCCTATTGTATTAAATGTGTAGAGAAGGCCTACAGAGGCACCAAGTCTAGTGTTCTCTTTATGCAAATAGGCGACTAGGATGGGGAGTGTAGCACCCATGCAAAGTGTGGGAAAAAATAATACTAAGTAAACGGCTAGACCGATTCCAGTAGTATTCATTTCCGATGCAATATGACCTACGAGTTCGATTAAAGGAATGCTCACAAAACCAAAAATAGCAATGCCTATTTCAATCCATAAAAAAAGCTCTGGTAGTTTTTTTGAAAATCTTTCAGACAACCAACCTCCGGCAAAAGCACCGACTCCTAATCCAAACATAAATATCGAAACTATTAGTGTGACTGATTCAATATTTACACCAAACAAAGTGAAAAGAAGCCGTTGCCAAACGACCTGATACACAAGAGCTGCTATTCCAGACAGCATAAACAAACCAGCTATAATTGATTTGGATGATCTAATAGTTTTAAAGGCCAATCCTTTGGTTGAAACATTTAATACAACCAACTGACCCAAAATGAATAAAATCCAAATAACTCCAGTAGTAAGAATGTTAAATTGAATACCCCANGCACCAAGAAAAGAGCTTAANAATAGAATAAAAGGCCACCGACTATTTTNTTTNAATCTTTTTAGATTTTTTTCATTAGTGGCTATNTTTTTTGACAGCAAAATTAAAATTTTCCAAATGAATAAAAAGACTACTCCCCCAAGAAAACTAAATATAAATATTTTTAAGATCAGGGTTCTCAAATCAGGGTCTCTACCCGATGAAGCTTCAGAATTAATGGCTGATGCCAACCCAGAAAAGAATCCTATAGACCAAATAAATAATTTGGTCTTAAAATCTTTGGAGCCTTTATTTTCTTCTGACAAGAACTTCAATTACCCATTTTATTTAAGAAAAACAACTCTCAAGCACTGTTCCTTATAATCTTTAAATAGTTTCTTCCGTCATTTTTATCTAAGACTGCCTATTATTTAGACAAATTTCCGTGTATTAATCAAAAAAAGCACTAGGTTTGAAGAAATTGATTTGTTTTAATTTTTGGTTTTTTTACCTTCCAAATCAGTAATTTTACTAACTAAGAATCAACTCTCAAATCTGTCTCTATGCTAGACATCAAACGCATTCGTCAAGAACCTGAAAAAATTAAGGACCGACTTCAAACTCGTAAAGTCGAAGCTCATGATCTTATTGAATCTCTTTTGGGTTGTGATGAAAAGCGGCGGCTAATTGAAACAGAGAAACAATCATTGCAGGGAGAAAGAAATGCTAAATCCAAAGAAATTGGAGAACGCAAAAAAGCTGGAGAAGATACCACAGAGGTCGAATCATTAGTTCGAGAGATAGGGGCACGTCTAAAGAAACTNTCTGAAGACGTGGAGNAGGCTGATGAAATGCAGAAAAACCTTTTATTATCAATCCCTAATATTCCTCACGAAAAATGTCCTGTCGGAGATGATGAAACATATAATCCCGTGATCAAAGAATGGGGTGAAAAAGTTCCTCATAATTCGGAGATGCAAAATCATGTAGAAATTGCGGAGCGATTAAATCTAATTGATTTTGATTCGGCATCAAAGATTGCAGGAAGTGGGTTTGCTTTGTTTCGAGGACAGGGGGCTAAATTACAACGCTCTCTGATTCAGTTTTTACTCGATAAACAAACTGAAGAAAAAGGGTATACAGAAATCAGCCCCCCCTATGTTGTAGATAGAAGCTGTATGATTGGAACTGGGCAATTACCTAAATTTGAAGAGGACATGTACGGTATCGAACAAAACCAGATGTTCCTAGCACCAACTGCAGAAGTACCAGTTACCAATATCGAAAGAGAAAAGATTCTTTCACAAGAGGAATTACCCATCAAATACACTGCACACACACCATGCTTTAGAAGAGAAGCGGGTTCTGCCGGCACTGGAAATCGTGGCCTTATTCGAATGCATCAGTTTGATAAAGTTGAACTCGTCAAAATTGTTCACCCTGACAATTCATACGAAGAACTCGAATCGCTTACCGAGGATGCTGAAAGTATCCTAGAAACACTCGGTCTACATTATCGTCGAATTGAACTCTGCACCGGTGACCTTGGTTTTAGCGCTGCCAAAACTTACGACCTTGAGGTATGGGCACCGGGCCAAAATGAATATTTGGAGGTTTCTAGTTGCTCAAATTTTGAGGACTATCAGGCGAGAAGGATGAAATTAAGATTTAAAGATGCTGAAACTGGAAAAAATCTATTTGCTCACACATTAAATGGATCCGGCACAGCACTGCCTCGACTCTATGTGGCTTTACTTGAAACTTACCAAAGAGAGGATGGAAGTATCGATATTCCAAGCGCCTTACAGCCATATTTTGGAGATAGCTCAATTAAGGGGTCTTAAAAATTGAACCTATAATTAAAAATACTTTTTTAGTGACTGGACATCAGCAAAAGTTAGGAGAAAGTAGAACACCTAAACCGATTTAANNATGAACTTATTAGGAATAGCTAACCCAAAACAAAAAGCCATAGAAATTGTTCAAACTGGCGGAGCACCAACTGGTTTTTTTGAACCGGGATCATTATTTTTTTGGTTAACTATCATATTTTTCCTTCTTTCTGCCGTTATGGTTTGGCTTATAATTCGAGAGGGTAAAGGTAAGAATTATGGGGATTAAAGNTTTTGAATCCTAAAGCTACATCTTTATAAATATNGTCTAATCAACGCGAGATTTGTAAAAGCGTTGTAATCAAGGCGGTCAAAATTAGCGCTTTTATTGAATGAAAGATAATTCCATATTGGACACTCTGATTGAAATCGCTTTAAAAGAGGATCTTGGTGATGCNGGAGATATAACTTCAAATTTTTTCATTGATAACGATTCTCTATCNAGTGGCANTATCATAGCAAAAGAAAATTGTGTAATNGCNGGGCCTGAGATTGCNCAAANAGTTTTTTATAGGCTTGATCCAAATATTGAAGTCATAGTNAAACTTCCATCNGGATCAATTGCTAATCCNGGTGACGTAATAATGTCTCTGTCAGGTAAATCCTGTTCTATCCTNTCTGCTGAAAGAATCGCTTTGAATTTTCTTCAGAGATTATCGGGCATAGCTACTATCACCAAAAAATATGTTGAGGCAGTCAAAGGGACTAACGCAAAGATACTGGACACAAGAAAAACAACTCCAGGCTGGAGAGCGCTTGAAAAAATGGCTGTCAAGTCAGGTGGTGGATTGAATCACAGAATGGGGCTTTTTGATATGGCTATGTTAAAAGATAATCATCTGACCAATGAGTCCGATCCCAGATCCTTACAGCAAAAAATCAATGCTTTTAAAAAACAGTATCCTGAGATACGTTTAGAGCTTGAGGCAGATACACTTGAACAAGTAAATGAGTTCATTAAAATGGAGGGTGTTGATGTCATCCTGCTAGATAATATGGCATTAACTGAAATATCAGAGGCGGTCTCTCTAAGAAGAGGAGAAATCAAATTTGAAGCCAGTGGTGGAATCAATCTTGATACCGTAGTTCAATATGCCGAGGCTGGTGTTGATTTTATTTCTGTAGGAGCATTAACGCATTCTGCTGTCTCTGTTGATTTATCTCTGGAGTTAGAAACGTGATTATTCTAAACGATGAACGGGCACGGCATTGAAAAACTTCAAAAAGCAATATCCAAGAACGATTGCAGTTGGAACATTAAATTGATTGAAGAATGTCGATCAACCAACGAGGAAATATTAAGTATTATTAAGGAAGAACCAAAGTTGGTTGATAATGGTTTTGTATTATTCACTAATTGGCAAAGTCACGGAAAAGGTAGAAGGGGAGCAAAATGGGAATCGAGGAAATCCAACGATCTTTTATTTTCAATTGCTCTGTCACCAATATTTGATCCAACTTATTGGACACGCTTCACACATGCGACTGCTTTAGGAATATCCAATAGTCTAAAAAAATTAAATTTCGATCCCTCCATCAAATGGCCAAATGATATTTATATCAAAAGCCGCAAAGTAGCCGGCATCTTGGTTGAAAGTTACCCCGAAATTATTAATCAAAATAATAATATGGGCATTGCGATCATTGGTGTAGGTCTGAATATTAATTCCAAAAAAGAGGACTTTAGTGATTCATATAGAACACCAGCAACCTCGTTATCTATACAATCAGATTTAGATCATAATGATGTTGATAGATTTTTAGTTGCTGAACAAGTTTTGACTGAATTAAATATTCAACTACAAAGGTGCTACCAAAATTTTTCCGATATATTGAGTGAGATTAAGGAATCGAGTTTTGTTTACGGAAAAAATGTTGAAATTCAACTTTCTGGTGGAGGCTCAGTTTCAGGTAAGGTTATCGATTTCGGCGAAGAAGGTGAGCTCATTATTCAAAGAGCGAACGTCACTGGTGCAGAAGCAGCAATAGAAAAGATAAGTTCAGCCCATGAGCTACGATTAATTTAATCTCACATATTTATTAGATTCTTTTAATATTAAATTTTTCTAAATTTTCGATTGGCTAAAACCTATAAACCCTCTAAATTGTGGTAAATAGCGTTTTTATGGAAAATACAATAATGGACCTTTCCTCAGAGTCTCAGTTCACCTTTTCGAATCAGTTCCAAATCGACGAGAATGCCAATGCTGAATTCTACGGGTTATTGTTGCGAGGAATGACGCACAAATTGAATAATTTGTTGGCAGTTATTCAAGGTTTCTCAAGCCTAATCATGATGGATGATTCTGTAGATGAAGCAGTTATAGAAAATATTGGGCACATGAAAGAGGCTGCTAATAATGCTTCAAAATTGTCAGAAAAAATTCTTCCTGCTGGTGGGTGTTCTCAAATAACAACTCAAGAATTAGTTATTTCTGAACTCATTGCTATGATTGAAGATAATTTGAGAGAACCTTTTGCTCAGCAAAATGTCCCTTTTGAGATTAATTGTCCGAAAAAAACCACTAAAGTAAGCGCCGATCCCTCCCGCCTAAAGACTATTTTTTTAGAGCTTTTGAAAAATGCCGCCGATGCAGCTTCTTCAGGAGGTGGCCAAGCTTCAATTCGTGTATTTAACCCCGGGGAATTCACTAAGACTGAGGACAACTGCGTCGACATTCTAGTTCAAAACACAGGAAGTGAAATTTCGGCAGATAAAATCTCCAAAATATGGGAACCTTTTTACAGTTCAAAGGAAAGTGCCCATTTCGGTATTGGATTAACGACCTCAGCAGTTCTTGCCAAACAGATGAATATGCGCCTCGGAGTAAAAAGTGACGGGGATTCGACAATATTTTGGATCAGCATCCCAGCATGCTAATTATGCATTTCTTCGCAAATTGTTAGCAATTAGTACCTTATAGAGCAAGGGAAAAGGCACCAAAAAGGTGAATATAAGAATTGTAATAAATTCTCACGAGTTTTATTGCAAACACACCCCAAATTGGCCCAGAATACGCTCCCCCAATTAATTATAAATTTATTATTTTTATGCCAGTACTTGTTAATAAACCCGCACCAGATTTTAAAACCATTGGAGTAATGCCTGATGGCTCTGTTAAAGAAATTTCTTTATCTGATTACAAAGGTAAATATTTGGTTCTATTTTTCTATCCCAAGGACTTTACATATGTCTGACCTTCTGAATTGATCGCTTTCGATCACCGAGTCGGTGAATTCGAAAAGCGTGATGCCCAAGTCTTGGGTGTCTCAATCGACGATGCAGAATCTCACATCAACTGGCGCAACACTCCTGTTGAACAAGGTGGAATTGGATCAATCGGTTATCCTCTTCTATGCGATGAAGATAGAGCTTTAACTAATGCCTTCGATTTGCTTCATGAAGATACTACATTCGCATTACGAGGAACTTTTATTATCGATCCTGAAGGAATCGTACAAAGTGAAACAGTTAATAATCTTCCAATTGGTAGAGATATAGATGATACGCTTAGGCTACTTGACGCGGCTATTCACTCTGGATCCGGTGCAGGCGTTTGCCCGGCAGGCTGGAATCCAAATAAGCCCGATATGCAACCTACTAAAGAGGGAGTCGCTTCTTACCTAAGTGAAAATGCCGATTCACTTTAATTTGATTACCGAATTAAATTATAAAATTAATTCACCACGACTAAATCAACTAACGAATGGCTGAGTTACGTTTTAAGCTATCACCAACTAAAAAGATACCCTTCAAACTGATTGGAGACCTTACCACAATTGGTAGGGATCCAAACAATTCAATCGTAATTGATCATCCGAGTGTTTCTCCTTTTCATGCTGAGATACTGTTGGTTCATTCCGAAGACCGTTATGAAGTATTTGATCTCGGATCACCACACGGTACCAAAGTTAATGAGGAGCAAGTCATAAGAAAAGAATTAGAAGACGGTGATGAAATTAAATTTGGTAAGCTGGCCGCAGAAATAATTATTGCGTCTTCGAAATTAAAGGAACAAGAAAATCAAACGACGGAGCAATCTTCTAACACAGAAAAAAGTACTGCTGCCGCCAGAGCCGCTAGCCGCCCATCTTCACCCAAGCTTGTTAAGGAACCACCAACTAAAAAAGTAGAAAAAGCTAAGGTTACAGAAAAAGAAGCTATCAAATTTAAAGTTAAAACCTCCAAAAATGATAATTTCGGAGAGGCCAAAGATGACTCTTTTTCAAAGGATCAACTGCTAGAAATTGATCAATTAAAAAAAGAGCTTGAGGAGTCCAAGCAGCATATATCGAACTTGAAGAGTTCGAATATAAAATTAAAGCAGGAAGTCGACAAAAAGTTTACTGCAAGTCACTTAAAGGGGGACCTTAAAAAATTTAAAAAAAGAAACAAAAGTCTTAAAAAAGAGGCCTCTGCACTTCGGAGTAAAATTAAAAAAAGAGAGGATAAACTCGAAGAACTTACTCAACGGGAAGCTGAATTTAAAACCCTTATTGATTCCATTGAATCTCTAGAAAAAGAATCCTCAAGATTATCCAAACAAAATGAATCTCACAAATTAAGAAACGTTGAGATTAAGAAAAAACATAAGAAAGAGGAATCTGATATTTTAATTGCTCTAAAAAATGCAGAAAGTGCTGCATCAGAAAAAATTAAAATTGCCAATGAGAAAGCGAAAACAGCTCTCGAAGAGTTAGAGGCCGATATTCAACAAATTAAAGATGCTAGAGAAGCCTCAAAAGTTTTACTCGTTGAAAAACAAAAGGCCATAAAGGTTGTTGAAACTGAACATCTGCGTCACTCCGATGAGCTGGAGAAAGTTCGGGTACTTAAAGATGAGATCGAAGAAGAATTCAAAGAGCTTACAAACAATTATTCCTTGCTTAAAGAAGAGGTTAGTGAAGCACAAAAAGCTAAAACTCAATTAGACAATAAATACAAAGAAGAGAGTCAAAAATACAATTCTGAAATTCAGAACCTCAAGAGTGAAAATGATCAGCTGATTGAAACAAAAGAATCGCTGAATGCGGATGTCTCCTTACTCAAGTCCGATCAACAAGAACTCAAGGATGTAACATCCAACCTCTCACAAGCGAAGAAACGTTTTGATGAAAAAACTAAGACTCTTAAAGATATCGAAACTTCCATCACCGAGGCGACTTTAAAAAACAATCAGTTAAGGGAAGAGCAAACTAAGCTCGATTCGCTTTTAAAAGATCACTATGTTGTTTTAGAAGAAAAAGACAAGGCATCTTCTGAACTTAAAACTTTAGAGAATCAATTAGAAGGCCTGATTAATGAGAAAGATGACATAAAGGGTCGACTCAAGGAAATCACAATTGAATTTGAAGAAAAATCTGAGCTGGTTAGCACCCTCAACAATGAGCTCGAGGATGTCAGTGAAGATTTAATTAGCAAACTGGAACAAGTTAAGTCAAAGGAAGGTGAACTTGCGCGACTAATTGAGCTCACAGACGCTGCCGAAAAGTCTCTAGAAAAAGAAAAGGCTCTATTAACCGATTCACATAAAGAAAAGCACGAACTAGTAGATAAAATTGAGGAACTTAAAATAACATCTTCAATCTTAGAGAAGCAAAATCTTGAAGCAAGTATTGAACTAGAAGAGGCCACTCAAAAAACCTCTGATCTCAAGAGCTCCGTAAGCGAAAAGGAATCGCGTTTGTCGACCTTGAACGAAGAAATAGTCAGTTCCAGTGAATCGTTAAATAATGTCCAGGAAGAGTTGAGGAAAACCCTGGAAACATACGACCGCCTTGAGGCGGAAACTTCAGAGAAAAAAGAGGCTGAATCCAAATTGTCCGAAAGATTAGATCAACTCTTGATTGAAACAACAGGCCTTGAGGATAAAAAAACCGAATTGGAAACTGCTGAGAATCGATTTAATGAGATCCAGTCGGAGTTAATAATTGGAGAGGAAAAATTAGAAGAAACCCTTAGCGCTTACGACAGGCTAGAGACTGAGATCGATGATCTCAAGGCTTCACAGCTCACGCTATTGGAGGAAATTAGTCGACTAACGGCAGAAACCGCAGATCTCGAGGGTAAAGAGGCTGATCTTGAAGAGCTAAATCTTAAGCTCGAAGAGAAAACAACGAAACTTTCTGATATCGAGAATAAGATTAGCCGCGATCAGACTAAACTAGAAAGTCTGTCATCCAATATTGAAGAATCTGAAAAAACTCTAGAAGAAACCAATCTCAACTTATCTAAAGCGAAGACTGATAATGATGATCTTAATTTAGAAATCAGTAATTTGAAAGAGCTTCAGATTAACCTTCTGGATGAAATTAGCTCATTAACTACTGAGGCTTCCAAATTAGAATTAAAACAAGCTGAGCTCAGTGATATTGATGATGAGATTGTAGTTAAAAACCAACGCCTTTCTGACACGCAATCCGAACTTAGTCTTACTGAAGACAAGCTAAGTAAAATTAATAAGGAGCTATCAGAACTACTCAAGGACCATGACCAACTAACAACTGAGACCAAACAATATAAGGAGTCACAGTTGTCACTTTTGGAGGATATTGGCCGACTAACTGCAGAGACTGCCGAGCTAGAAAATAAACAGATCGATCTCGAAGAAACTTCCTCTCAGTTAGAGAATAATCAGAAGCTTATTGAGGAAACAGAAAAACAAATCAAATCAACCCATAAAGAGTTTTTAGATCAAAGCGAAAAACTTTCATCGACAAATTCTCAATTAGAAAAAAGTCAGGACGAATTAACTCAAACTCTTGGTGCTTTTGATAAGCTTGAAGTTGAAATAAACAAAAATAACAATTTAAACGATAAGCTAATCAGCAATATTGAGCACCTTAGAACCGAAACTTCAGACCTAGAGAATAAAAAAGCTCAATTGGATAAAGTTTCTAAAGATTTAGAAGAGGGCTCTGCTGAATTAGTTACTAAAAGGACTGAAATTGAAAATAAGGTTAATCAATTAGATCAAATCCATTCAAAGCTTGAAATTGCCACTGATGGTCTTTCTGAAATTGAAAAGAGAATCAGTAGTTTCCAAGATCAGGAAAGTCATCTCAAAGCTGAAGTCCTAGATCTTGCAGATCAAAAAGCCAATAGGGATGAAATTCTTGAGGAACTAAAAGTTTTGACTTCCCAAAAAGAAGAAATCACTCAGTACAATTTGCAGTATCAAAATGCCCAATCGAAGCTTGAAGAAGCTCGAAACGCATATAGCCAAATCAAACTGGATGAACGAAAAGAAAGGGTCTCGTTGGAAGAAAAGAAACGCGAATTACAAAGGCTTCAAAATGAATTAAGGAGCTTTGCTAACGAGTCGCGTAAACTAAATCAAATTAAAGAGGAAAATTCCAAAATTTCTAGTGAACTATCATCTAAAAAGTCTGAATTTGATAAACTGACTTCCGACATTGATAANCTAGAAAAACTTTCCTCTCGCCTNAAAGAAGAGACCAATGATCTTGAAGTTAAATCTCAAAAATATCACACCTATCGTGTAGAGGTCGAAAAGCTAGAATCGCGTGCGGGTGAATTGAGTGCCACTCAAACAAAACTTAAGAAGATAGAATCTGAGCTTGTATCACTTAATAAAGAAAGAGACCAGCTTCAGTCCGATTCGATTAATCTTGCCAAGAAGAAAGATATCTTGGCCAAGGCCGTGACACCTGAATGGGGAACCATACATTCATTAAGCCTTTCAATTATTATCGAATTAGACAGAGTTAATGAATTCATTGCCGTCTCAGAAAAGAATCAAGACACAAAATGCAAGGACTCATTAAGGTCTATTCAAGAATCCTTGACTCATATTCTNGCNGACAATGATGTTGAAATTTTGAATCCACAGGAAGGGTCATCGATCACGGAACTTGAGAAGGATCAAATTGAAATTTTGAGTGGTCCCAAGAAAGGTCGCAAACCTATAATCATTAAATCCATATCTAAGCCAGGCTATATTTGCAAGAATGGCGGCAAAGGCAAACTTACCGTATTGCGCAAAGCAGAGATTATTACTGTAGCAAGCTAATACACATCAATGTGGATAGCTACAATTGTATAAAACTNATCTTNGANTCTTATTATTTTTCTATAGCAAAACGATAGAATTTCTTTNCACCTTTTAATGGAATAGTTTTAGAGAGGCTTTCTCCTGTCTTCTTCCAGAGAATCAGATCATCACTTTCTTCAATGGCCAAAGAGATTGTGACGTTGCCATTGTCCGTATTGATGATTAACGATCCTGCTCTTGCATCTTGTAATTGTTCAATCGTTGGTCTTTGAGATAGTTGATCAATTTGTGTCTGTAATGCTGTAATCTGAGACTGCAAACCAGCAATTATTTCAGGCGATCTTCTATCCTCATTATCACCTACTCCATCATTGTCACAATCTGCAACCTCGGTAGGATCGTTTGGAAATGCATCGGCATTATCACCAACACCATCTTTATCACTATCGGCCGTTTCGCTTGGATCATCAGGAAAAGCNTCTTCATCATCATTGACTCCATCCCCATCACTGTCTTTAGCGCCCCCACCTAAAGTTTCATACCAAGCAATTGTGTTACCAGCTGGTGAAGCTGAGATCACATCNAGGTCTCCATCACCATCCATATCGATAGCCTTAACGTAACTTACCCCAGCTCCTGCTCTATTGGTGATAATTTCTGCACGAGCAAAATTACCTTGTCCAAGATTTTCATGCAAGCAGACTGTATTACCAACCTCAGAAGTTGAAAAAACATCAAGATCTCCGTCACCGTCAAAGTCTGCAACATCAAGGCCACGTGGACCCAAGGCATCACTGCCATCTGGTCCACCGCCAGTTGATCTTGTGGAGTATGTATGGATAATTTTTTGTGCCCCAAAACGTCCATTACCGGTACCATTGTACCACGCAACTTTACCATCAAGTACTGAAACTGAAATTAAGTCAAGGCGGCCATCACCATTAATATCACCTGTGCGAACGTTACGAGGTCCTCGAGTTTGAGACGAGGAAGTGAGTCGAACGACAGACGCCCCGCCCCCATTAGGGTAATAGGAAATCTGATTGCTAAGATAGTTGGCAGAAATAACATCATTGTCCCCATCACCATCAATATCCGCTAGATGAATATTGCGCGGTTCATCACCTGTACTTGTGCCAGTCTTGGCAGCAATCAAGCCGCCCCAATTAAACATGTTACCAGAATTTAAATAAATTCCAATTTGATCAAAACTTCCACCCAGACCAAAAATGATATCCGGCCTATTATCTTTATTAAAATCACCCAAATGAATGTCCCATAAATAAGGGGCATTAGCATTGTCGAATGTCCGTGTAAAACGAAGACTACCGTTATTTCGATAAACACGAACTCCTCCAGAACGCGTCCCTGCACTACCCAAAACGACGTCCAAATCACCATCATTGTCTAAATCTGCAGCGGCAATACTACTAACAAGTACCGTCGGACCACCAGTAAATGGGCTCAACTCTGTAAATCTTCCATTACCGTTGTTTCGATAAAGAACTGCTGCGCCCCCACCAAAAAAAGGATTACCTGGTTTAGCAGCGAGAATATCAATATCACCATCACCATCCATATCTGCTGGGAAAGCATCAATAACATCAGTAGCATTTGAGGTAACAATTTTTTGTGGGCCAAAATCAGCTTTCACTAGGTTTATGGAAAATCCAATTAATGCAAATATGATAGTTGATGGCTTAGCCAAAAAACCGATAGAACAACTTTTAACAATANCAGGNGNCTTTTTCATNNCNNTAGATTTTGAATTAAATACAAAATACAACAAGTTCTATTTTATCTAAAATCTGCACCCTTAATTTCAGTAGTTAACCTTGCTTGACTAAAACTAAACGAAATTATTAATCTATATCATATGACTCCAATGCTAAAGCAGTACACATCCATAAGGAAGGATCTTCCTGAGGACGTATTGCTTTTTTTTAGACTAGGAGATTTCTATGAATTATTTATGGATGATGCTAAAGAGGCCGCTGGTCTTCTTGGCGTAGCTCTAACAAAAAGAAATGGTATGTCAATGTGCGGGGTGCCACATCATGCTGCCGAATCATACATTGGCAAATTAGTAAAAGCAGGTAGAAGGGTTGCTTTAGCTGAGCAGGTTGGAGAAGTAAAGCCAGGTAAAATTGTTAAAAGAGAAGTCACTCAAATCATTAGCGCAGGTACTGTTAACGACTTGAATTTATTAGATCAGGCAAGAAACAATTATTTAGCCGGTGTGTTTTTCTCTAATAAAAAATATGGCCTTGCGGCAATGGACTTAACAACAAGTCATTTTAAGGTTGCAGAATTTGAAGATGTCGCTGACCTAGAAGATGAAATAAATAGACTTTCAGCCTCAGAGATTATTTTTTCCGAAGAACAGTGTGATCTTTTTGAAAACCTCTCAGAAAACTCAATTTCCCATGACTCTTATGCNTTTNTNAAGGAAGAAGCCCTAGAAAATTTAACACAGCATTTTGGGACTCACTCACTGGATGGTTTCGGTTGCTCGGATATGTTAGCAGGAATTTCTGCTGCCGGTGGCGTGTTTCATTATGTACAATCAACATTAAGAAGAGATCTTAAACATGTTCTTAATTTATCAGTATATAAAGCTAATGCGCATGTTCTTATTGATACCGCGAGTTCCAGAAACCTAGACCTAGTTGAACATAGGGCAGGGCGGCAACATACATTGTTAGGCGCACTCGACCGAACAAAAACCCCGATGGGAGCTCGTAAGCTAAGGCACTGGATACTAAATCCATTAAGAGATGCCGACATTATTCGATCAAGGCATGATTTAATTGAATCATTAATTGCCGAACCATTTCAGTTATCAAAAATTCGCGATTCTTTATCGGAGGTTAGGGACATCGAGAGGACCGTGGGACGTCTTAGTGGAGGATCTGGTAATGCGAGAGATCTACAATCTTTATCAAAATCCTTGCTGGCCATTCCTGAAGTGAGAGATCATTTAAAAGCGCTTGGCGGAGGCCCCTTGGCTAATGAATTAATTCCAAGAATGCGTGAATTTAGGGAACTGGTCAATTTATTGGAAAAAGCGATTTCAGATGAGCCTCCTGTTTCATTGAGAGATGGTGGCCTTTTCAAAGATGGTTATAACCAAGAGTTAGATGAGTTAAGATCCGCTTCTAGAGAGGGCAAGGCGTGGATAGCTCAGCTACAATCTGACGAAGCAGAGCGAACAGGTATTAAATCACTTAAGGTAAAATATAATAATGTATTTGGTTATTTTATTGAGATTACCAAAGCTAATCTGGCCAGCGTTCCAGAAGATTATACTAGAAAACAAACCACAGCGAATGCGGAAAGATTCATAACGCCTGCACTTAAAGAGGTTGAAAACAAAATTTTGGGAGCCGACGAAAGAGCAAAACAACTCGAGTATGAAGAATTTTTTAAGGTAAGAGATGAAGTTCTTGAACACCTCGATTCCTTACAAGACACGGCCGATGCGATTGCTGAAATTGACGTCATTGGCGGATTAACAGAAACCGCAAGATTATTTGGTTATTGCAGGCCGACCATCAATAACGGCTCCAAACTTAATATTGTGGGTGGTAGACATCCAGTAATAGATCAAAACATCATCGATGAAAAATTCATACCAAATGATGCTGAGCTTGATACCGATGCTATTCGTCTTGTCATACTAACTGGGCCTAATATGGCGGGAAAATCCACTTACATAAGGCAAGTTGCATTAATTACATTGATGTCTCAGATAGGTAGTTTTGTGCCTGCTGAAAGTGCAACCATTGGCATAGTGGATAGAATTTTTACTCGTGTTGGTGCCAGTGACGACCTTGCAAGAGGTCAATCAACATTCATGGTTGAGATGAATGAAACAGCACTAATCCTTAATAACGCTACCAAGAATTCACTAGTTATTCTTGATGAAATTGGTAGAGGTACTGCGACCTTTGATGGTTTAAGTATTGCATGGGCAGTCGCCGAGCACCTTCATGATGAAATTGGATGCAGAACACTCTTTGCCACCCACTACCATGAACTGACTTCATTAGCTGAAAGTAAGAAAGGTGTTGGTAATGCGAATGTCGCTGTTCGTGAAAAAAATGATAAGATTATATTTTTGAGAAAAATTGTAGAAGGAAGTGCCGACCGTAGTTATGGAATTCAAGTAGCTAGGCTTGCTGGTCTTCCCATAGAAATTATTGAACGATCTAAATCCATACTCGCTCATCTTGAGGAAAAAAGTGTTCAACCAAAGGCTAAATCTAAAAGAAAGAAATCACCCAAAAAAGATCAAAATTTACCCGACGCTCAACCACCTCAACTAAACCTTTTTAGTTAAGAGTTTTTATTCTTATTCATTAAAAAATAATTCATGTATTCAAAATTGATTTTCTTGTTGGTTCTTTTTTTGATCAAGGGCCCCGCTATTTCAGAAGAGTTTACTGGGGCCAAAAGAATTAAATTTTTGAATTACCCTAATTGTATTGAGTTAAAAAATTCATCTGGCACGGTTGTAGTTTTAGGTCATCACGTGGGTGGTCGCGTTCTTAGTTATACTCAAGAAGGAAAAGAGTCCCTTTACATCGGACCTAACGAAAAAGAATGGCAGCCATACAATAATAAAAAACCATCCTCCGCTGGTCGTTTTGACATTGGGCCAGAATATTTAATTCCTAAAAGACAAGTACTATGGTCTGGAGAATGGGAATCTAAGATTATTGGAAATAGAAGTGCA
>NYVP01000013.1 GCA_002684575.1 Verrucomicrobiales bacterium | reverse complement strand
AATAAATGAATAAAAAAATATCGCTAACCCAAGAGTAAAAGCCATTTTTGAATATAACCTTGTGTTAATCGTAATCGTTAGTTAATTGATTAACCAATTAATTCATGAATAGGTTCAATTCCTTGATCAACTAGATAATGGGGCCTTCCGCTAGAATCGCGAACCGTTGCACTGTTAAGGTCAATGCCTACGTTATGATAAAGTGTAGCGAATACTTCTTGGAATTTTATTGGTCTCTCTATGGGTTCTTCTCCTCTAGAATTAGTGGCTCCTATGACTTGACCAGTATTCATACCGCCTCCTGCCAGAATGCAGAAATTTGCTTTAGGCCAATGATCTCTGCTATTTTTTGCATTAATTTTTGGAGTTCTACCAAATTCCCCCCACATGACTATTGAAACGTCATCGGAAAGTCCTCTTTCATGTATGTCTGTAATTAGCGCACTCAAGCCTTGATCGAGCAGAGGAAACTCTTCTCTTGATCTCGGGAAATTCATGCCATCTCCTCCGTGCCAGTCCCATCTGCTATAATTTAGAGAAACAACTCTAGCGCCTGCTTCAACTAATCGTCTTGCTACCAGAAAATTTCGTATCATTTTTGGAGCTCCATCTCTTTGATATTTTGGATCATTGACTCCATAACGATCGGCTATCCTGGGTTTTTCTCTTGAGATATCTAATGCATTTGCTAATCCACTATCAGATAAGATTTCAAGAGCTTGCTTGTTATAATTGTCAAGGCCACTCATCTGTCCCGTAGCATCAGCGTCTCTACGCATTTGATCAACAGATGATCGTAAACGTTCCCTGTCCATTAGTCTTTCTAATGACATTCCTTTTAGAGTAAGACTTTTAGCCCTCATGCTCGGATCTTTATCAACTAATCCCATGGGGCCATGTTCAGTTCCGATGAAACCTCCTGTGCCAGCTTCTCCCCAAGTTCTATTACCAGTTGGATACATCAGAGAGAGATTTGCCGGGACGCCAGGATTCGATCCTTGAATTTTTGATACCCACGACCCAAAAGAAGGCCAACCTCCTGCAGGTGATTGAGAGCTTTTTTTACGTCCTGTCATACATTGATAACAGTCGTGTGCACCATCAGAATCAGATATTGATCTTACTATAGCGAACTTATCTGCAATCTTTGCAAGCTTTGGAAACATCTCACAAATTTGCATTCCTGGAACGTTTGTTCCGATAGGTTTGAATTCTCCTCGTATTTCAGAAGGGGCATCCGGCTTTAAATCGAACATATCCAGATGAGATGGGCCACCTGGTAAATAAATATTAATTATAGATTTATGTGAAGAAGAAGAACCCGATTGAGATTCCATTGCCATTAGCTGATCCAAACTCAGGCCTCCTGCCGCCATGCCGCCTATTTTCAAAAAATCTCTTCTAGAATATCCGTCGCAGTGAGTGCTTTTTTTATCCGATTTTCCAAAAATTTCTAACATATTTCTTAGAGTGAATAATTAACTAATCTTAAGTTAACATTAATTTATTTAACATGCCAAGAATTAGAGTGATTTTTTACATTTTATCAGGAGGATGAATTCCAAGCAAATTTAAGCCATGTTTGAGAACTTTTGAGGTAGAATCACACAATGCTAGCCTTGTGTGCCGAGTTGAGCCCTCAGAGCTGAGCACGGGACACTGCTCGTAAAATGAATGGAATATTTGAGCAAGTTCGTAAAGATAAGTTGCCAAAAGGTTCGGTCTATAATCATTCATGACTTCAGGAACTATCTCAGAGTATTGGCAAAGTTTTATAGCAATCGCCCGTTCAGAATTATCTGTTATCGACAGAGTGTCAGATGAAACATCAAATTCCCCTCCGATTTTTCTAAAGATTGATCGTGTCCTAACATAAGCATTAATCATGTATGGTGCGGTGTTTCCTTGAAGAGCTAACATTTTATCCCACGAAAAAATGTAATCGCTAACTCTTGATTGAGAGAGTTCAAAATATTTAACCGCACCTATCCCGATCTTTTCTGCAACATCCTCTTTATCATCTTCAGTTAAGCCTGTGCTTTTATCGTCAACGACAGATTTAGCCCTCTGGACGGCCTCGTCTAGTACAGAGCTCAAATTTGGAACCGATCCTTCTCGAGTTTTGAATGGCTTTCTATCTTCTCCTANTATTTTTCCAAATGCCACGTGATGTAGCTTAGTTTTGATCTTTCGTTGTCTGGAAACTTCAAACAGTTGCCTAAAGTGAAGTGATTGCCGGTCGTCAACTACATATAATATCTTGTCCGTTTTTAGTTCGTTAACCCTGTAATCGATTGTTGCTATATCTGTTGNCGCGTAATTGTATCCGCCATCGTTTTTTCTGATCATGCATGGTACTGGTACCCACTTCCCATCTCTGCTAACGAGAAGGGGATCGTCTTTCCTATCAAGCTCTTTATTGGAGAAGATGCAGACTGCATCATCACTTATTTCTGCTATGCCTTTGCCAAGTAAATCTTCAACTAAGGGACCTAATTGATCATGATAAAATGATTCGCCTAGAGTGAGGTCAAAATCTATTCCGAGTCGCCTATATATTTTATCCGNTTCCGATAAAGTGATGTCTTTAAATTGATTCCATAGTTTTATACTCTCACTTTCCCCAGATTGAAGTTTAACTGTTTCCTCTAGGCAAGCTTCTTTGATTTTTGGGTCTTTTTCGAAANCCTCTTTAATAAGTTTATATAGTCTCAACAGTTCTTTGATCGGGTTTTCCTCAAAGGCAGATTCGTTGAGTTCATTTTTCCATCCGTAAATAACTTGACCAATGGGTGTCCCCCAATCACCAATATGATTATCTGCAGTCACATCATGCCCAAGGAAGTGTGCAACCCTCCTAAGACAGTCTCCAATAATTGTGCTCCTGATGTGGCCGATATGCATTGGTTTTGCTATATTTGGAGAAGAAAAATCGATAAGAATTTTTTCAGGTTCATTGACTCGTTCTACTCCTAACCGATCACACAAAAGAATATCACTTATTCTTAAATGAATTGTTGAATTTAGTATTTTGAAGTTGATAAAACCTGGGCCAGCTATTTCAGGAATTTCAGAAATATTTTGAACATCAATTATTTCTATGATTTTTGAGGCAAGATCTCTGGGAGGCATGCCTAATTTTTTTGCTAACACCATTGCTGCGTTAGTCTGATAGTCGCCGAACCGTGTATCAGCTGCAGCTGTAACCGATCCTGTAAAGCCGGCAGGAATATTATCTTGACCAATTTCAGTGAGAGCTTGGTTCAATCGTTGGCTGAGAAGTTCGGTTATTGTTATCATTTTGACTAAAGTTTAATACTCGATTCTCTATTTTGAATGGTTTTCTATTGCTTTCAGGATTTCTGTTTCGGTTGATGCGTTTAGAAGTGTCTCTCGGATATTACCTTTCATAAAAAAGCGTGCAATTGAGGCAAGAGTTTGTAAATGATGATTATTATCTGACTCCGGTATTAGAAAAAGTATAACGAAGTTAACAGGGTTATTATCAATTGCTTCGAAGTCGATTCCTTCAAGAGAACGGCCAAATATCATTAAGGTTTTATCAATGACGTCAGATGTAGCATGGGGAATGGCAACGGATGAACCGATTCCCGTGGTCGTACGGTCTTCTCTCTCAAAAAGTGAACTTATTATTTTGTCTTTTTCATTATTTAGAAGAAAAGCATGTTTGCATAAGTGACCCACTAACTCCTCAATAGCGTCTTTACTATTGCTAGATTGGAGATCGGAAATAATTCGCTTTGGTTCAAGAAGAGAGGCCAGGTCCATTTAATTAGTGATCGGCTTAGTGTTTGATAATTTCTCAGAATAGAGGCGATTAATTAGATAGTTCCACTAATTTTCAGAAAAAATACGATACGTTATGATTTAGCCTTATGTTTTCAGTCTGTTTTTTCTCGTGTTAACTATAGAGGACTAATCGTTTCGCTCTGAGGAAACTTTATGTTCTTATAGTCTGATGGGACCTGATTAACTGTATGTAAAGGATCATTCATTATTTGATCGTTCGAGTATTCTTTGCCATGCAGAATCCATTCCCAAAGAAAATGTTTCATTCTTTTCATTATATTTGGAAATTCATTGCTAACATCTTTGAGGCACTGTGGATCATTTTCTATGTTATATAAACTGTGGATGTAACCATTTTTAGTTGGTGAAAAAACAATTTTCCAGCTTTTGGTTCTTAGGCACCTTTCCTTACTTTTAATAAGATTCTTTTCATGTTCAGGTTTGAGAACAATATGAAATTTAAAGTTTTTATCCACATAAGTGAGCTCATCCAAAGGGGGAACATAAAGAGGAATGTCTGATTTTGTTCGTCTTTGCACAAATGGGAAACTAGTTTCACCATAAAAGGCAAGGTTTAAGTCAGAGGCTTCATCTTTGATGTATGGTGATAAATTAGTTCCTTCGAATCGGGATTCCGTTTTGTTAACGGTTAGTTTTAAAAGCGTTGGAGCTAAGTCAATATTTCTGATAATATGGTTGATTTTTCTTGGTTCTGTTTTTGGGACATAGAGTATACATGGAACTAAGTTGCCTTGGTCTCCTCCATTAAAACTGACTCCATGTGTTAATGAAGTGTATGGTTCAAAAAGATCTTCTCCATGATCAGAAGTAATTAGCACTATGGTATTATCCATTAGGTTTTCTGATTCGAGAGTTTTGATTATCCTGCCCACGCAATCATCAAACCTGCTCACGCACCCATCATAAAGATCAATGATATGTTGTTTTTCTTTATCACTATATGAAAAAAATTTTTCGTCCCAAGTTGAGCTTGAAATGAATTCATTCGGATCAAAGTGAACCTGATATTTATTGGGCCCCTGATATTTTGGATCAGTCCATTTTTCGTAATATGGATACGGGGCATGATAGGCAAAATGATTGCATCCAGTGAAAATTGTATAGAAAAAAGGCTTTGTTTTATTCTTTCTATTTTTAATTTTGTTTATTGCTCTGTCAGTTACGACTTCGGCTCTAAGGTAATGGGCGAAGGATTCGAGTTTAGGAAATAACCAGTAACCAAATTTATTATCAAAATACATTGGGATGACTGGATGCGACAGGTATAGGGCTTGGCTTAACCAGATTCTAAAAGAATCAAATTCTGAAACCTGAATGTTTTCAAATCCCATCGGAAATTCGTTGAATATTGCACTGCACCAATCTCCGATAACCGCCGTTTCATATCCGGAGTTTTTGAGAATTTTGGGTAATTTTGGAGATTCTTGATTTACTTTTAGAACATCATTTTTTGATGGAAACATATGGCGTACCCCATGAGTGTGAGGGTACTGAGAGCTCATGAGTCCTATCATTGATTCCAAGGTTGAACCTATTGGTGTGAAGCACTTGGTGAAGTTTATTGATTTTGCTTCTAGCGCATCAATGTTAGGAGACGTATTCCTTTGGTATCCATTGCATGATAAGTGATCTGGGCGCAATGAGTCTGAGGCTATGATTATAACATTAGGTCTCTCAGTCTCGCTTGGAAAAGTTAATTTTAGTAAGTTGCTACTTGCCCAAAATAGTAATATCGCAGATGCACCAATTAGGTAGTACCGCATTTTAATTTTGAAAGTCAGTAAAAGCTTAAGTTGATTGGATAGGTGTTTTAGCCAAAATAAGATAACTGCTGAAATTATAATAATTGGAATTCCGTTCAGTAATGTCCAAAGCGTTATGGTTTTGAGTTCGCCAGGTGCGTTTGGCATTATTTCGAATTGCCATTCAGGCATCCATTGAGCGACAAAGTAAGGTTTAAAAATCATCATTCTCAGGAAGAGTGCTAAAATGCTCAATAACATCAGTAATAAAGCCCTCCATATTACCGAAAATTTTCGTGGCTCTTTATTACCAATCCATAATTTGATAATTGGAAAGAGCACAATGACATAGCAAATAGAAACGAGGAGGTATCCTCTCAACAACGCAAGAGTTCCAAAAAATAAATAAACTCCATGATCTTGGATTGCTCCCTCGGTGAAGGTACTGTTTATGGATTTTGCCTGATTCAGAAGCATACTGCAGCTAATTAAAAATAGAACCATGTGAAAAAAAACTACCGTGAGGCATGTCCATAATAATATTGACCCTCCAGTATGATTTTTCATGGTGTCCTCTTTCTTAGCCATTTACAGTAATCTGCTTTTATAGTTTTTGATTTCTATGGTTGTTATTTTCAATGCTATTTGCGGCTCGGATTTACCTATATGTGAGAATTCTAAATTAATGCTTTTTTATAATGAAAAATTCTTAAATATGCATACAATATATTTGAGATAAATTTATCTCAAAGTGTTAGGATGATTAAAGACCTTAACCAGGGGGCAATCAAAGTTAAATTCTCAAATATTTTGAGTTGGTCTAACTTTTACTGGGTTATTGGGATTCTTTGTTTTTCGGTGCCGTATAACATTTCTTGGAGTTTGGGAAACGGAAATTTTGGATATGACATTCGAAATACAATAATCCTTTCCATTATTGGAATCTTTCTTTTTACGTTTTCTTCAAAAAAGAATTCTGCTGTAGTGGGTAATTTTCCAACTATAATTGACCGTTTAATTATTGGATTCCAGTTAACTCTTTTAGTGAGTTTGCTTGGTCTCGCATACTTTGGCCTGAATGTTACTGTCTACATGTTCGTTTTGGGGTCGGTTGTCTTGCTGCAATGGTCAAAATTAATACTCGTTCGTCATAACTATATTTCTGAAAAAGGTAACAAATTTTTTCATACGATTCTTGATCAAACCTGGGTAACGAATGGTGTGTTTTGGATATGCCTACTTGCAGCATTAATTTATAGAGACCTTTATCCTTTAATTTCAATTGATACTGATAACAGTTACGAATTAGTCGGTTCTCTTCTTAATAGAGTAGCAACACAAATCTTATTTGTTTTAGGGATTCTTTTTACATTCAAGTTGGTAAATTCGCTGACTCCTAAAGTTTTTAGAGTGCTTACTTATCTAATTTTTTCTCTTTTACCTGTATTGGTAATATTAGATTTTCTGATTAAACAATACTGGAACCAATCACTGATAACGGTGGTTAATCTTTTAACCTCTTCGGGTTCTATTGATTTAGAAAAAGAGATCGTGGCTTCTGGAGTTAATTTGACTTTAAATCAGATAATTTTGATAGCTTTTGTTACTGTGATCATAGCTTTATTGGTCTTTAGTTTGATGAATTATATTTCTGGCCTGTTGAAGTTTCGAATTTCAAACCGATTTATTTTATTCACTTCATTAGGTTGTTGGATTTTTGTGATTTGTGAGTCTGGTTTAAGCCATCTTTATAAGCGTACAGAGCAATGGCAGAGGCATTATAAATTGTATGATTCTCATTTTGGAATTTTTGCACCACCAGCTGGTTTTGAAAAAATGGATATTGTTTTTCGAGATCTATCACCAGATAATTCGGATGTAGATCTGCTGGACGAATTGGAAGATTCCCCAGAGTTGAAGAAGCCCGACATTTACGTGTTCATGATTGAGAGTTGGCGGTCTGACTCAATTACACCAGAGGTGGCTCCTTTTTTGAGCAAATTTAGAAAAGAAGAATGCCAGGACTTAGGAAGGACTTATGCCGGATCAAATTGTACTCCGCTTTCATGGTTTTCCATGTTTCATAGTCAATTGGCTATTCATTGGAGTGATGCCATAAAACAATTAGATGGTCAGCCTGATTACAAGGGAGCTTATCCGGTGAGAGCTTTGAAAAAGCTTGGTTATGAAGTACAGGTACGAGCGGTTTGTGATCTAATGTACCGAAATTTAGGTCCGTTGAATTTTGGAGATGCTCACATTTTGGCTGATTATTTGACTCATTATACAGAAAACAAAGGCGAGTCGGTGCATATTTCTGAGAGAGAGAAGTTGGTCATGAGTAATCAACGTGAATTTCTAAATCAGAATCCTGAGGCCCCTCAGTTTCATTTTACGGCACTCGATTCTCCTCATTATAATTATTTTTGGCCTGATGATTTTGATCAGCTTCACGCTGATTGTGCTAATGATATACCGGTTAAATTAAATCCAAGCAAAGAGATCGTCGGCGAGGTTATCAGGCGTTACCAAAACGCAGTCCACTGGGTGGATTATGCTATTGAGGAATTTGTAGATTTTCTCAAGTTCAAGGGCAAGTATGATAATAGTGTTATTATTATTACCGGAGACCATGGTGAAGAATTTCAGGAAGAAGGTAGTTGGTTTCATTGCTCTTCACTAAATAGATATCAGACGGAGGTTCCAATTATCATTAAATGGCCAAAATGGGTTAAGAATCTACCGTCTCACACAAATGTCAGTCATTACGATATTATGCCAAGTGTCATGGATTTAATAGGATTAGATTCAAAGTTCTATAACGGGCTCGCCGGTCAATCTTTATTTCTGTACAATGATTCGCCACGCGAAGCAGTCTTATCAACTGTTCACAGGGGAGAATCTGGAATAGGTTTTTGCTTGGTTGGTGGAAAGACCAAAGTTAAGTTTTCTTTTCCTGGTCCTTGGAGCACTGAAGCTCCAGACCAGTTGGTTGTAACTGAGTATTCAGATGTCCTTGATCGTCCATTAGACTTTAGGGACGACATTGGAGATCTGACTCACGCAGACTANATTAGAAAAAAATTTCCTTGGTCAAGTGANCGCTTTTTTGAGCGTTTTGAAAAGCATTGAGATCTTAATTCAACNTGACTCTGAGTCTTGAGCTGAAGACAAGGCCGGGGTCGCCTCTTTCTTTCAAGGTTCTGTAAATCTCAGTTATTGATCTTCTTGGTTTTCTTTCGAAAACCACTTTTCCTTTATGGCTTACAGTAACAGGTTTATCAAANTCTANCATTTCATCATTCAACATTATATCAATTTGATTGGCTTGGCCTCTGTCCTGAATGTCAACGGATTGATCTTTTTTTGAGACNATAATGAGATCCCTTGTTTTTATTTGTTCATCAGGTAATGAGATCCAGTAACTTCTTTTATGAGTCACATCATCCTGTTTCCAAACAATTCGATNAGGAAATNTATTTCTTTTGTATTTAGCCATCCANGGAACGGCAATGTTGTCTTCTAAATTCATCCAGTGGCCCTTGTTTTCATGTATTTTGACGAAGTGTGGATAGCCTTGAGGGTCACTCTCCTTAAGTTCTGCAAGCTTCTCGCCCCAGGATNCNGCGATTTNATTTCGTCTGTAACTCTTATCATTTTCACCGACCTGTAATGCAAAGGGTAAATTTCTGAGACCCTGAGGTGAAGTTTCGTTTGGATGACCGGCCATCATAGCNGCGGCAGCAAANCGATCGCACATTCTTGGTGCAAGTTGATAAACCCCATCTCCTCCAGCCGAATATCCCATCAAGTAGACCTTATCCGGATCAACATCTTCAAAAATGATCATGTTTTCGATTAGCCTATCAAAGAGAGGATCAATGTGAGATTGATGCCAAAGATTCCATGTGTCTGTGGGTGCTCTTGGGCATAGGTATATNCCTTCTTTNGGTTTATATAGGCGCATCTGATTTTTCCATTGCCCATCATTAACGTGGGGTGGGGCACCTCCTCCACCATGCATTGAAATGTATAAACTTCTTCCTGATTTTGGTTTTTCACCATAGATCAAGAAATNAAANTTTAGGGTTTTATCACCTATCTTAATGCGCTTATTTTTCATCTCATTTAATCGCTGAGATTTGATTAAAGAAACGTGATCTTGCCAAATAATGACCTCAGCTTCTTCAGCTTCAGATTTCGAAATTGGCATANTTGAAAATTTATTATCGGTTATGAGNTTTCTCTCGATTTTTGGAAGAGCTAACCATTCTTTCAGTTGTTCTATTGCAGGTGTTTNGGCCTGAGATAAAGAAGCGCCAAGAAAAAAGGGAATGGAAATCATCAGTGTTTTCATATTTAATTCAGATTCTTTTTTTCATTTTGTAGTGAGGTATGGTTACCTCAAGAAATTTTTCACCAAATTTTTCGTAACCCAATCTTTCATAAAATCCAATTACCGGTTCTCTGGCATGGAGTAAAATATTATTAAGCCCTTTTGTGCTCATAAAGNNTTCCGAAAAATTAATTAGTTTTTTTCCTATCCCTTTGGACTGATGTTGCTGGCTTACGACGACTTGTTGCATCTTTACAAATTTTTCATCAATTATTTTAAATTGAAGGTAAGCAATGACGTCATCTTCGAAGGATTTACCGATAATGTGGATATGATCTTTTTCTTCCTCGAGGTTTTGATCATACAAACTCATTCCAAGAGGTTTCCTTAAAATATCATCTCTCAACCTGCAGGCCTCTTTATAATATTTTGTGTTATAAGAAATTTCTAAAAAATGAACTTCCAATATTCTAATTAATTATAATTTGTTAACCTGTCTCAGGCATAAATGTTGGCATCGTTATCCCATTCATCGGCGGGCAATCACCAAGCACTTGGCATAGGTGCATTTCACAATTTCTTGCACCCCATCCATACAAAGACTTTACGAGGNCTCCTTGATTTACGGGAATGAGAAAGACCGGAGAATTTCCTCGATGTCGTTTGTCTAGTTCGTGATAAATTAAAGATTCTGCATGTTGGGCTTGTCGCATTACTCCGGGGCCTAACATTTTACTTCCATCACTGTTCACCGAGCACAGAAAACCCTCTATTTTTCCGTTCGCTGACTCAAAGACGGATACCCCCCAATGGCCCGATTCATTAATTGTGAAAAACTCATAGTCTTTTTCTCTCCTGATACCATTGAGTTCAAATTCTAAATCAGCAATTGCACATACGTCATCCAAAGTCGCATCTCTGACGGAATGAGTCCCTTCAGGAGGTTCTTGCTCTAGTCCGCTCAGGGGCACATTCAAAGTCATGTCTTGAAAAGTCATTTGAGGAACAAATCCTACTTTTGTATAAAGTGAAAATGAGTCGAGATTCATTGCACTTGAAACTAATCTTACCGGTAATTTTTTTTCTGATGCGATGGAGAGAA
>NYVP01000012.1 GCA_002684575.1 Verrucomicrobiales bacterium | reverse complement strand
AATAAAGAATTATGGGCCTTTGCTAATTACCCACTGGGGGCTGAGTGGCCCTGTAATACTAAAGCTTTCTGCTTTAGGTGCGAGAGTGATGGAAGAGATAAATTATCAATTTATGATCAGAGTAAACTGGTTAGGAGAAGTATGGACAAGAGATCGGTTGAGGCGAATTATTGACTTAATGAGAGATGAAAGAGGCTCAAGTTTAGTGGTGAAGAAAAGCCCACTAGAAGAAACACCAAATAGACTATGGAAACGAATTTGTATGAGGGCTGGTATTAAGAGTGAGCTCAAATGGTCAGAACTTAAAAGAGATTCAATGATGGAGATGATAAACTTTTTGATTTCAGAAGAATTTGAAGTTACNGGAAAAAGTTTAAATAAAGAGGAGTTTGTTACTTGTGGAGGAGTTAGGATGCAAGATATCGACCTTAAAACAATGGAAAGCAAGCTAGTTAAAAATCTTTTCTTTGCTGGTGAGGTAATGGATGTCGACGGTTTAACTGGTGGTTTTAATTTTCAGAGTGCCTGGACTACAGGTAGAATTGCAGGCGAAGAAATCGCNCAGCGATGCCTGACTTCATTCTAAACAAGATTTAACTATGTCCATATTTTCCTCCATTCAAGATTACCAAGATGAATTAGTGAGTCGGTTTTGTAATCCAAAAAGGTTACTTATTGCTGAGACAGACTGGTATAAAGAAGAAGTAGATATCNATTTAATAAAAAAAGACTGCCTTGGNAAAATAATTTTTTTTGAAAGTAGAGGTTTTTATCTTTTTCAGGAACCTCAAATTGATCATCAACCTCACCTTAAACGAATGCGTGTTCGACTGGTATTTAAGCCATCTGAGTCGAATGCTAGTTAGAATTTAATTTAAATTAAGTTTGGGAATTGCTTTAATAAGTTCTTTCTCAAGTTTTGAATTATTAGATTCACTTTGTGTTGTGGTACTGAGTTTAACTTTTAAGTTATACAGTTCTTTATTAATAATTTTCCCGTTTTTAATTTGAGCCACGAGTCTATGAGATTGAGAGCGCACACTCACTGCGTTTCTCCAATAACTAATGGCATATTTCCTAACTGATTTTTTTTCTTTTCTAAGGATCGGAGCTAAGGATACTCCGTCAAGAGGATGATGTGTTTGTTGGAACTTAGGTTTACCTAAATCCATTAAGGTTGGATATATATCTAAAGTTTCTGCGAGTGCATCTGTTGAAAACCCTCCTTTGATGTTAGGGCTTCGGATCATCAGTACACTACGATTTGCTATTTCAAAAGGTGTGTGTTTTCCCCACTGTTGGCCATTTCCGAGATGCCATCCGTGATCCCCCCAGACTACGACGATTGTATTTTTTGATAATCCAGTTTCATCAAGACATTTCAGTACTTTGCCAATTAGACGATCAATGTACTTCACGCAGGCTAGATAAGCGCGCCTTGCTGTTATTGCTGATTCATTGTCCAGGGGACGTTTATTCTCATAAGGTGGTGAATATTTAAAAAATTCACCACTGTCATGTTTGAAGGGTGAATCAAAAGGTTTTTTTTCGTCTGGAATGGGGATTTTTATTTTTCCAAAAGCGTTCCAATCTTTCTTTGGGGCAACAAATGGAAGATGAGGTTTGAAGAATCCAAGTCCCATAAAAAAAGGTTTTTTTATTTTCTTAAGTTTAGTGAGTTCTTTGATGGCGCTCTCAGCTAAAAGGCCATCCGGTAAATCATTATCGTTTTCTACTATGAATTCCATAAGCTTCATCTGGCTTTGTCCATCTTCCCTATGTTTCCCATTGGCGTATGCAAAGAAAAGGGGCCATCCTTTTTTCCATTCTCCCATAGGTGTGGTTAGACGGTCCCATGCCCTGGGCATTTCTCTTCTGCCATCACCTTGACCGTCGTAGGAAAAGATTCTTCCGTCAGGGGTATGTGATATTTTTCCAATTAGTATAGTTTCGTAGCCAGATCGCCGAAAGAGTTCAGGCATGGTCTGTGCTCCGGGAAATTCATTATCCCGAATAGCTGTTTTGCCAGTGTAGAAGACATTATTTCTAATAGCTCCTGAATTACTAGGAGAACGACCAGTTAAAAGAGCATATCGGGAAGCGCCACAAGTTGGAACTTGGACATAGTGGTTTTTGAAAGTTACAGCAGTTTGTGCAAATTTATCAAGGTTTGGGCTGAGTGCATAATCTACACCATAACATTTTAGCTCTGGCCGAAGGTCATCAACGGCAATAAAAAGTATGTTCAGTTTTTCTGAAGCGCTACACAAAACAGAAAAAGCCACGAAGAACAGAGTTGTAAAGAATGATCTGAAACTATCAATATTTAGTCTTAGGTTCTTCATATCCATTAATTGAGTTTACTCAATTATAAAGCTGTAATNCTAATAATCGATTTTGTTCTCGAATTTTGAAATTATTTTTGGAACATTACTAGACCAATAAATAAATTATGAATAATCTTCACCTGACTAAAATCATATCAATATTTTTTATAATCACTTCACCAAAAGTAATTGCCGAGGAAGAAAAAAAAGATCAAAAAATAGAGTTAAAAAAGGCTTTTATCAATGGAGACGGTTGGAAAGATCTTACTGGTAAAGATTTTGTTAATGTGAATTGCAATGAAGAAACATGGCGATGGGATAAAGGCCATGCTTTTTGTACAGGCAAGCCCGTAGGTGTCATTAGAATGCATGAACANATTAAGAATTTTGAGTTGGTTTGTGAATGGATGCATAAAGAAAAAGGAGGTAATTCAGGAGTTTTTGTNTGGGCAAGTCCACAGTCCATAAAAAATTTAGAAGCAGGTAAAGGTAGGTTACCTCATGGTATAGAGGTACAAGTTTTAGATCTTGGCTATGCTGAGAAGTATAAGAAAAGATATAATAAGCCAGCAGATTGGTTCACCTCTCATGGAGATGTGTTTCCAACAGGTCCTGCCAAGATGAAACCCTTTCCGCCTGTAGCTCCTAACGGGAAAAGAAGTTTTCCGTCTAAAAATTTAACTAAGGGAATTAATCAGTGGAATCACTATTATATTAGAGCCATTAATGGTGAGGTTAGACTATGGGTCAATGGGGAAGAAGTTTCTGGAGGTACTAATTGTGAACCNGCTCAGGGCTATCTTTGTCTAGAAAGTGAGGGAGCACCAGTGGAGTTTAAGAATATTAAACTAAGAATACTTCCTTAGGACTTAGGTGTAATTCAAAGANATAAATATATCTCTAATTTTTGAGTTTAGAGTTTATTTATNATCATTTGNATTGCATTNTCAGGAGTTAAACCATGCTTTTCTCGTAGGGCTGGAATGTTACCATGCTCNATAAATTCGTCGGGCCAGCCAATTCTTACTACAGGTGTGTTGATGCCGGCATCATGAAGGAGTTCGATTATAGCCGCACCAAATCCATTGTGTAATACATGATCTTCAAAAGTGCATATGACTTTGACTCTTTCTGCCATTTCTATCATAGCTGAGCTGTCGATCGGTTTAATAAAACGTGGGTTTATCAAACTGACTGAATGTCCTTTTTCTTCTAACNTAGAACAAGTTTTTTCNGCCATTTCAAACAAATGACCTAAGCCAATNAGCCCAACATCACTACCACTTTTAATAATTTCGGCTTTTCCNATATCAATTATTTCTGGATTTTCTTTAGGTTTTACTCCTGGTCCCGCTCCACGAGGATACCTCACTGCNATAGGGCCTGAATCATGATTTGTCATAGTCCAAAGCATATCGACGAATTCATCTTCATCTTTCGGCTGCATGAAAATAAAATTAGGAACATGTCTGAGATAACCAATATCAAAAAGACCATGGTGTGTTGGTCCGTCATCCCCTGAGAGTCCTGCCCTGTCCATGCAGATGCGGACTGGTAAATTTTGAATTCCAATATCGTGAATTAGCATATCGAATGCTCTTTGCATGAATGTTGAATAAATTGTCAGGAATGGTTTGAAATTTTGGATGGCCAAGCCGCAAGAAAATAGCGCAGCGTGTTCTTCGGCAATACCCACATCAAAATATCGGTCACTAACTTCTTTGCTGTCTCTAAAGGTAGCGAGACCGGTTCCTCCAGGCATTGCTGCTGTTATAACGGCAATGCAATCATCCTCTTTTGCGAATTCGGTTAACTTTTCTCCATATATTTAAGAATATGTCGGAGTTGATGCGGGGTCGGTTTCACCTGTTTCAATCTTATACTTTCCTAAACCATGAAATTTGTCAGGTTTTTCTAAAGCTGGTTTATAGCCGTGACCCTTTTCTGTAATGATGTGTAAAATTACTGGTTCGGTTTGTTCTTTTAGAAATTCAAAAGTTTTTATAAGTAATGGAAGATCATGGCCGTCGATGGGTCCATAGTATCGAAGGCCAAACTCTTCAAAAAGTACACTTGGAACCAATACATTTTTTGCTCCCTTTTCAACTTTAGAAGCAATTTTACTGACTTTATCACCCAATCTTTTGGAAACAAAGTTTGCCGCTGCCTCATGAAGACCTGCATACGCTTTACTTGTAGTAATCTTGTTAAAGTACTTTGCTATTGCTCCAACATTTTTGTCTATAGACCACTCGTTATCATTAAGAACGATAATTAAAGGTCCTTCAAGATTTGAAACATTGTTAAGAGCTTCAAATGTAGGGCCGCAGGTAAAGGCAGCATCACCAGCAACAGCAACCACGTGATCTGTGCTTCCTTTCATTTTATTAGCCATTGCCATACCGAGTGCGGCTGAAAGTGCTGTTCCTGCATGTCCAGCTCCATAACAATCGTGCTCGCTTTCACTCCTAAGAAGAAATCCATTTAGTCCTTTATACTGTCTAATAGTATCGATTTGGTTCCATCTTCCAGTAAGCATTTTATGAACATAACCCTGATGAGAAACGTCGAATAAAAATTTGTCATTTGGGGTTTCAAAAACTTTATGCAACGCAATTGTTAGTTCCACAACACCAAGGTTAGGACCCAAGTGACCTCCAGTTTGAGATAAGCTTTTTATCAAGGTCTCTCTAATTTGAGTTGCTAGTTCAGTCAGTTGATCCTCTGGAATTTTTTTGAGGTCTTCGGGGCTTTTGATCTCAGTTAATTTCACTTTTGTTATTCTACAATTTGGAGGCTGAATTCTATTAAATTGAATGTTCTATTCGCCTCAGTCTGCGATTTCGTCAAGTTCATCTAGTTCCGGGGCGTCTTTATTAAGATCTTTATTAATTTTCTCCACTTTTTTTCTAGCAATACTAATCTTTTCTTTGCATACGCTTAATAATTTGGTCCCTTCCTCATAATCCTTTAACATTTCCTCTAATGGAACACGTTCATTTTCCATTTTTTCGATTATTTTTTCCAATCTTTCAATAGCACCTTCAAAATGAAGATCCTCTTTTAAGTCGGTTTGTTTTTTTGGGGGCATTATAGTGATTTACCGTTTAATTAGTCCAAACGTGTGGTAATGAGAAAGTTTGTGCTAAGATATAAATTATTGGTCTGGATCAACCAAGAAGAAATAACCACTAGTTGTTAATTTTGGATCTACTTTATTAAATGGTATTCCTTCAAAAGAATTAATAAGATTTAGACCATCCATTTGCCATGATTTTGGTTGGATTGGATCTGATCCGCTACCAGCGTTCGTAACTGTTTGACCTAAAATAAGAGGAGCCCAGTCTTTTTCATCACGGTATGTTACGCCATACAGAGATTTTGTCATTGAAACAGGTGTCACTAATATTCCAGCAAATGGATTTTTATGCTCTTTACCGCGCTTCATTATTTCTCTCAAGTCAGCTTTTTTTGTTGGTAACCATAGAGCGGTTCGATCTCCGTACCATGCTACTTCCCATGGAGAATCAGTGATGATGATATCTGTTTTTTCAATTTGTTTGCCAATGTAAGACAAAACAACACCTCTCGTTACCTTTTCTTTAGTTTGAATCCCCCGGGTTACTCCAGGTAACAAACTTAGGATCATCGGGATGGTGCTAAGAATGATAGCTATCCATAGATGTCCATTTTCAGATATGATTGGTATATTTGTTCCTAATCCAATTCGGCTCCATAATATAGCAAGCATTACCAAGCCATATGCAGTCATTAAAGGAATAAATAATATGTGAATTTGATTGGCGTCTGGTCCAGACATTCCCAAGCTTTGATTGGATACTCCAAAAAGAGACATCCCGACAACTGCTGGTATCCACATGGCAAGAATAAACCATTTAAAGGCAGCTATTTGAGGTCTTTTGAATGGGTGTAGTAATGCTATAAAGAAAAGTGGAGCTGCTACAATTGAGCCAAGAAATGAGTATATACCATTGAGTTGATACAGGGAGGATGTGAGAACTTTTGTAGCAAAACCCTTCTTGAAAATGTTATCTTTGTTGAGATTATAGCTCCTAAAAATCTCTTCTTCCGCAGAGCCCATTCCTCCAAACATGGCATAATACGCAGAGCCTAAAAAATCTCCTGACGTATTAAGATTTCTAAAGCACCAAGGTAAAATAATAATCAAGAAAACAATGAGCATACTTAACCCAGCTGCTCCTCGAGGTTTAAAGTAAAAACACGAAAAGATAACTAGCCCCATAAATGGCCATATTGCCATCCAGTGAGTCAGCGCTAAGAGTCCAAAACAAACGGCGCCGAGAATCAAAAGGGCAATTGGCTTTTTCTCTAGACATTGAGCTTCAACTGCTCTGTAAACAAAGTAACAACCTAGAGTAAACAAAAAGAGCATTAACATTTGTGGAAGTCCGCTTTGCGAGTATCTCCAAAGTAGCTCGCATAAGAGCATTAAAAGAGCGGTTACTCCCCCGATTTTAGCATCAAATATTCTTGATATAAAAAGGAAGGTTACCCCAATTGATGCCAGAAGAAAGAAAATAGAAGCCGCCGTAATTATTCTGTCTAGATAATAAACAGTTGAATTATTATTCCAGCCGTAATCATTTTTGCCTTTGAAGAACCTTATGATGACTGAATTAAGAATGGGATTTAGAGGTGCATGGTAAGTGTCTTTGAAGCCTACCATTTTCATTCCGTCGGCCTCTTCAGAATTTTTATCTGATTGATATAAAGATAGAGGGCGAATCATTTTTGTTTGAAAGCTTCCTGATCTTGCAAGTTCTCTTGCAATTTGTGCTTGTTCGATACCTTTTGGTGAGGTCAGTTGTTTAAAACCAGGTCCTAAATAAAAAAGCATTAAGCCAAACAACAGGAGAAGAAATAGTAACCTTCGAAGAATCAGTGCGCCGCTGAGTTCTTCACCAGTTTTAGAGTCTGAAAAGAAATTCCTAAGAGACATAAATGTTTATTTTATGGGTTATCCGATTGGCACTCAAATCATATTTCTTCATATCCTAAAACTTTTTATTGTGACTCTTTAATTTTTCTTTGCAAAGTTCTTCGGCTAATTCCAAGCAATTTTGCTGCTTCAGTTCTGTTCTCGTTTGTGTGGCTAAGAGCATTCGCTATCAATTTAGCTTCCATATTTGCTAGGTTGAATGTTTGAGAGTCACTTTCTCTCGAGAATTCAACTTTATCTTGAATTAATGGATTTTCACCTCGGATTGCAGCTGGGAGATGACGCAAAGTTATTTTTCTACTATTGCACATAACGACACCATGTTCGATAGCAGTTCTGAGTTCTCTTACATTGCCTGGCCATTGATAATCAATTAATGTGCGCATTGCATCTGTAGAAAGTTCTTTAATGGATTTATTGTTTTCTTTTGCAAACTCTTTCAGAAAAGCATTAGTAAGAAGAGGAATGTCCTCAGATCTCATTCTAAGAGGAGGAAGTGTGATTTTAACGACATTTAATCGATAATATAAATCTTCACGAAATTCTCCATTCGAAACTAATTCAGGAATATTTTTATTAGTGGCCGCAACTAGTCTTACATCAATATTTATTGTTTTATTACCGCCAACTCTTTCTATTTTTCTTTCTCCTAATGCTCTTAGTAATTTCACTTGAGTAGAGGAATCAATTTCACCAATTTCGTCTAAAAATAAAGTGCCTCCATCGGCCTGTTCAAATCTACCGATTCTCTTTTCTGTGGCACCCGTAAAGGCTCCTTTCTCATGACCAAATAATTCACTTTCGAGCAATTGTGGAGAAAGGGCTGCACAATGTACTGTGATCAATTTAGATTTTGGTCTACCACTAAGATTGTGAATGGCTTTAGCGACTAATTCTTTTCCTGTCCCATTTTCTCCGTCTATTAAGACGGTTGCTTTAGATTTTGCAACTTGTTCAATGGTCTCAAACACAGGTTGCATTGCAGAAGATTTCCCTAATATATTCGATATAGTGAATTTTTTCTGAACTTGTTTTTTTAATTCTGAGTTTTCTTCTTTTAATGATCTTGTATTGAGAGCTCTTTTTATAAGTATTTCTAATTGGTCGATATTAAGAGGTTTGGTGACAAAATGATAGGCTCCTCTTTTCATGGCCTCAACTGCAGTATCAACAGATCCATAAGCAGTCATCATGATGCTTATTGGTGGTTGTGGCATTTTAAGAGCTAATTCGATAAGCTCCATTCCATCTTCGGCTCCCAATCTTAAGTCGGTCACTAAAACATCAATTCTTTCGTTATCTAAAACATCTTTTGCACCTTTTATATTTGAGGAAATATAGACATCAAATTCATCCTCCAAAGAAAGCCGTAGCCCCTCTCTGGTATTTTTTTCATCATCAACAATCAGAATCGCATTCATCAATAATTTAGGTGATTTTATTAAAAACCATCAATCTTTGTTTTTCTGTTCAAGAGGTAATAGTCGAACGTTTCTTTGTTGCCTCGGGAGAGAGATGCAAACAGACGTGCCGAAACCTTCTTCACTAGATATTTTTATGTCCCCACCGTGTTCTCTTATGATTCTTCTAATAATAAGTAAACCGAGTCCAGTTCCAGATTTTTTTGTAGTAAAGTAAGGTTGAAAGACTGTGGAGAGGTTTTCAGCTGAAATGCCCTCACCAGTATCATTGAATGTAACTAGTATATGATTATCTGAAAGATCTGTTTTAACAGTAATTTTTCCACTTTCAGAAGTCGCTTGAATTGAATTTTTTACTATGTTATAAAATGCCTGTTTTATTTGATCTGGATCAAGTTCTAGTGCTGGAAGAGCAGATCTCAATTCCAAGGTTAGATTCAGTCCCCGGTCTTTTATTTCAGGTTCCAAAAACCTCATAGATTCTTTTATGAGTTCATTAATGTCGGTCGGTTCTAATTGTGGTTTCGAAGGCCTTATTGCTTTCAGAAATTGATCAACTATATGGTCCAATCGCCTTACTTCATCTGTCGATGTTTCAACTAGATCTCTAAGCTCTGCCTCATATAGATCGGGTACAGCCTTTTTAAGTTTTCTTTCCAAGAGTTGTAGATGAATATTTATTGAATTGAGCGGATTTCCTATTTCATGAGCTACTCCGGCAGCAAGCATTGTAAGTGCACCAATTTTTTCTGATTCCAGTTTTTCTTCTTCACCTTTTCGAGACTCAGTAATATCCCTTATGAGCATTAAGAAAACGGGATCTGCGTTCTCTGAATTGGCTCCTATTGGTTTTATATAGAAATTTAAATACTTATTTTCAGGATAGAATAGTTCAAGATCTCTTGAGATGGCGTCGCTTTTTCCTGAAACAAGATTATCCCATTCTAGCCCCTGAATGTGATCTGAAACCTTTTCACCCTTTACACTTTTACAGTTCAGTCCAAAAAGTCGGGAAGCTCCATCATTAATGTAATGAATGATGCCTTCTCCAGTAGCAACGATGACTCCTTCCTGCAGGGCATCAAAAATACTTTTAAAGAAATCACTTTCCTCTGCCAAACGATTCAGAAAATTTTGGACTTCGCTTGAACCAACTTGGTCAAAACGCTCAATGAGCTTGTCTACGAAACGAGATTTCATCAAAATATTAATATGAAAAATCCAAACATAAAAATCGTTCTTTGCACGTGTCCTGATTTGGATTCAGCGCGACATATTGGCACACATGTAATAGAAAATCAACTAGCAGCCTGTGTCAATTTGATACCAAAAGTGGAATCAATCTACAGCTGGAATAATGAAATTAATCGAGATTTAGAGGTTTTAACACTTTTTAAGACTTCAGTGCAGCTTTTGGATAAACTAGAATCGGCTATATTGGAATTACATTCATACGATTTACCTGAAATTATTGTTCTGCCTGTTGAGGGCGGGTCAAAGAATTACCTAGAATGGATTACTGAAAGCACTAAAATTTCAGACTATCCTCGTGGATGAAACTTTTTATGAACTTTTTTTAGCCCTTTCTCATCAACATGTGTGTAAGTTTGAGTCGTGCTTATATCTGCGTGGCCAAGTAGTTCTTGAATGATTCTTAAATCAGCTCCTCCACTTAGTAAATGTGTTGCAAAACTGTGTCTGAGTTGATGTGGGTGGATAGGGGAATTAATATTAGCTCTTTTCGATCTTTCTTTAACAATTTGCCATATACGAGATGGGCTAAGTTTTTTTCCCCGAATGGATAAAAAAATATGGCTGGTACTTTTAGAATTCACTAACTTTTTACGACCTTTTTCCAAATAATTGTTAATTGCTTCTAAAGCTTTTTTCCCAATGGGTACAATTCTAGTTTTGTTGCCTTTTCCAGTAACTCTTATATGACCTTCTTCAACGTAAAGATTTTCTAATAAAGCTTCCATTATTTCTCCGAGACGCAATCCGCTCGAATAAAGGAGCTCAATCAATGCTCGATCTCGCATTCCCAAAGGGTCACTCGTTTCTATAGATTCTAATAATCGTATTACATCCTTTTGATTAATTGTTTTGGGTAGCAGGTGCTCAGGTTTAGGCGAAAATAATTCTTCAGCGATATCTTCTGATAGAATTTTATGATTGCATAGAAAACGGAAGAAAATTTTCAAACTAACGACGTT
>NYVP01000011.1 GCA_002684575.1 Verrucomicrobiales bacterium | reverse complement strand
GATCTAGTAATCTATTTATAAGAGCTAGATAATAATGCTCAGGCTAAAGAATACAGGCGAGAAAGCCCTATGATTTAGCCAACACANTCAGTGCCATCAGGATAGGATTTCTTTNATCACGTGGCCATGGACATCCGTAAGACGACGCTCAATGCCGTTGTGATAAAAACTTAGTCGTTCATGATCAAGTCCTANAATATGNAAAACAGTNGCATAAAAATCATAAACGGTGGCTACATTTTCAACAGCCTTATAACTAAAATCATCTGTCGCTCCATAAGTNAANGGNGCCTTNACTCCGGCACCAGCTAACCAAGAAGTGAATCCCGAAGGATTATGGTCGCGCCCACTTGCTCCTTTTTGAAAGGTGGGCATTCTTCCAAATTCTGAATTGAATATAACTAAAGTGTTTTCCAACAACCCTCGAGCTTTCATGTCCTTTAAGAGAGCGGCAGTGGGTTGGTCCAGGACAGGTCCATGAATAGAATATTGTTCTTTGATTCTTTTATGGCCGTCCCAGTTACTTACACCTTCACCTCCAGTTTGATAGGCTCCNTTAAATAATTGNACAAAACGAACTCCTTTCTCAATAAGTCGNCTAGCAAGAATACAATTCTTACCATGAGCAGCTCTCAAATCCTTGATTTTGCTGCCAGACTGATCGGCCCCATAATCACGAAGAACGTGAGCTGNCTCCGAAGAAATATCAGATATTTCAGGGATACTCATTTGCATTTTTGCGGCCAACTCATAACTGGCAATCCTTGCGGCCAACTCGGTATCACCTGGGTAATCTCTAAGATGTCTCTTATTTTGCCTTTCCAAAAATGCTCGAGTCGAGTCGTCGGTCAAACGGCTGATTCCTTCTGGCCTTGCAATATTACGAAGCGGTTTCGAAGCATTAAATTCGGTACCNTGAAAAGCGGCCGGTAAAAACCCCGGCCCCCAGCAATTCACGCTGGACTGAGGAGTACCACGGACATCTGAAATGGCAACATATGCAGGCAGGTCTTCGGTTTCACTACCTAATGCGTAAGTAGCCCATGAACCGGCACTTGGAAAACCATCTAAAGTAAATCCCGTACACATAAAATTTTCTCCGGGACCATGTGTATTGGTTTTGCCGGTAAGAGAATGAATAAAACACATCTCGTCGGCTAAATTCCCTAGATGAGGAACCAGCTCCGAGANCATCTTTCCGCTCTGTCCCCTCGGCTTAAATTCCCATGGACTCTTTNTCAAATTACCTTGCTCTCCCTGAAAGGTAATGAGCTTATCGCCTCCCGGCATCGGTTTACCATGATGTTTAATCAGTTCAGGCTTATAATCAAAAGTATCGACCTGACTAATGGCACCAGAGCAAAAGATTTGTAGGACCTGTGTTGCACGAGGTTCAAAATGGGGATCCCTTGCTGCATTAGGATTACCGGGCTCAATGACAGGCCTAATAGGANTTTTTCCGGGGGCACTTTCGCGTACTTTTTCAGACCCTAGTAACTTCTCAGAATTGAGTAAATGAGTTAATGCCACGCCACCCAAACCGCTCACAGANTGAGAGAGGAAATCATTNCGATTAATAAGGTGTCTTTTATCCAACATCAGAAAGTAAATAAAAACTCATTGGAGTTAAACATTGCACGACAAAAATCTGTCAATGAATGTGCATTAATAAAATTACCGGCATCCTCAATTTCTTCAGTAGATGCTGGTCTTCCATAGAACTTCTTGTAAGCAGCAAGAATCTGAGCATCCAAGGAAGTGCCTGCGACACTGACTAACTTTTTAGCCATCAGTTTGGATTGCTGAAGCATGAAATGGCTATTAAATAAGTTTAAGGCTTGGATAGGGGTGGTCGATCGACTTCTTTCAGGGATCACTTGGTTGCCATCAGGACAATCAAAAGCTCCAAAAACCAGATCCTGTTCCTGACGGATCTTAAACATGTAAACCATACGGCGCCATTCATCAGGACCAGTCTTCTCTTTGGGGTGATAATGGACGACATTTTCGCGATCAACATCCAACAAATAAAATCCTGGCCCACCGGCTTCAGTATTAAGTGTGCCAGCCACGGAAAGAATTGAATCTCTGATGGCTTCTGCTTCTAACCTTCGGGGCGGAAAACGCCACAGATAACGACTTCCTGCGTCTTTGCTGATTGCCTCTGCCACTGGTTTACTACTTTGTCTGAAGGTATCACTGCAGAGTATTAACCTAAGCATATGCTTAACCGACCAGTCGTTATCCATAAACTCGTGGGCAAGCCAATCCAGGAGTTGAGGGTGGGTGGGTGCTGTTCCATTGGATCCAAAATCGCTCGGAGTATCTACTAGTCCTATACCAAAAACAAACTGCCATAATCTGTTCACCATGACCCTAGCCGTTAAAGGATTACTTTTACTTGCAATGGAACGTGCAAGGTTGAGTCTCCTAGTTTGTTCATTTTCATCAACGCCCATTTTTAAACTTCCTAAAATTTGCAATGTATCTGGAGCCACGATTTCCCTCTTAGCCATCGGATCTCCTCTATACAATCGGTGAGTCTTCTCGGGTTTTTGAAAGTTAGCTATCCAGGCTTTATATCCATTTCTGAGCGCGGATATTTCTCGATCGTTCTGCTTTATGCGAGCAAGGATGTTTCGAGCTTTACTCGCCTCCTCATCCGATAAGAATGCAAGAAACGCATCTTTGGATATGGCAGACTTATCATAGGGTTTTCTTTCCTCTGAACTAGCGACTTTNTCCCAAGACTGNCCATCNACTGAATGCTCAATGATNTAATCAACAGCTAAACGATCNNCGAATTTACCGTCCCTGTCTCTAGCCCACTCTATTCTGTTAATTGTCGATGGCTTTGCGAAAGAAATCTTTACCCAACCCTTACCAATCATGTTGGAAATCCAACTTCTGGTATTTCCATCTTTACCATCATTAATATATTCTAGTTTATGAATTTCATACCCCTTTAGGTTGCCAGAGGATAAGGAAGAGGCTCCATTTTTTGCTAAGGCAACATTTTGACCGTTCGCATCAAAAACCCTTAACTCATCAATGCAAGGCTCACCACTGTTGGTTTGACGGATGGTAAATCGGATATGATTTGTTTTGATCTCCTTAAAGGTCTCGGTGTTTCCGACCGCATTAACCGCTTCCTTCTTGGGAGAAATCCCCTTGCTATTTGCTTCATTTTTGCTGGCGATTAATTTGAGAGCTTGGAGGTCTACATTAAGCTTTTGAGTCAGTTCTTCCAACTCTGTGATAGCCAGTTTGTCTTTCTCTTTAGCCTTGATAGGGACAGCTCTTTCCCCGTACTTCACACCTGAAAAAACAGCCTGCATGGCATAGTAATCTTTTTGAAGAATGGGATCAAACTTATGGTTATGGCATCTCGCACAGCCAACGGTCAATCCTAGGAATGCGGTTCCCGTGGTATTAATCATGTCAGCCATTTCATCATTTCGCTGCATGAGAGTAAGATTAATGTCTGGGCTCTTCACAATGTCATGCGGCCCAGCAACGAGAAATCCAGTCGCCACATCCATGCCAACCGAGTCACCTGCAATTTGTTCAATAATGAAATGGTCATAAGGCTTGTCCTCGTTAAACGATCGAATGATGTAATCCCTAAAATGATAGGCCGTTAATCGCTCACGGTTAGTTTCAAAGCCATTGGTTTCAGCGAATCGAACAATGTCCAACCAGTGACGAGCAAAACGCTCACCGTAATGGTGATTAGCAAGAACCTCGTCGACAACTGAAGGCCAATCGTTATCTGAAATTTGTTGTAGATGTTTTTTCAGCATCTCTTCCGAAGGGGGAAGTCCATGCATTATTTGATAAATGCGGCGAATTAACTTTCGTGGATTTGAGTTCTTAGAGGGACTTAGCTTCTTACTAATCAATTTCTGTAAAATAAATTTATCAACTGCTGAGTTTCCCCAATCTTTCTCTGTTTGTGGTATTTCAGGTCTTTGCACTTTTTGAAATGACCAATGATCAGTTGAAAGTTCGACGGTCTTATAAGGTAAAGGCATTACGGCTCCCTCGTTAATCCATCGAACAAGAAGATCTTGTTCTTCAACGGTCAATTGTGGCTCTCCTTCAGGAGGCATTTTTTCATCGGCATCATCACTTTTAATAAAACTGATGATCAAACTCGATTCGGCATCTCCTTTAACCATCAATGGTTCCCCCGAACCACCTCCTTTAATTATTCCCTCAACTGTATCCAGTCTTAATTCACTGTTTTGTTTCTCTTTCCCATGACATTTGGAACATTTCGCCTGAAGTATTGGCAATATTTCTGACTCAAAACTCTTAACACCAAAAGCGTTGGCAAGTAGTAACAAAAAGGGAATAGCGGTGAGAAAAAACCTCTTCACAGGAATTTTATTATGGCTTCTTGATGCCTGTTCGTCAAGATAGTGAAATGACTCCCTATTCTATAAAATTATTGATATTGCTGAGTCTTTTGGCACTTTCCGCTGACAGTTTTTCACAGCAATTAGTGGCCCCGAAAGAAAGACCTAACGTCCTTCTACTTGTAGCAGATGATATGAACTGGGACAGTCCGGGTTGCTTTGGTGGAGCTGCTCCTAATATCACTCCTAACATTGACAGGCTGGCCAGTGAAGGCATTCGGTTTTTAAATGCTTATGTCAATATATCTATATGCACTCCATCGAGAAGTGTAATTCTGACAGGGCTTTATCCACAAAACAATTGNAGCCAAAGCNTTTCANAGAATTTTGCCNAATATTCAAACATTGCCAAACATCCTCAACGATGAAGGCTTTCTTTGTGGAACTATTGGCAAACCTCTAAACCAACAGGAACTTTTTAAATGGTCGGTTACCTATCAATGGCAAGGAGTAGGTGACGAGGATGAGTGGGGAAGAGACCCTGAAGTTTATCAAAAATTTTGNTNCTCTTTTTTTCAATTGGCTAAAGATTCCAAACAGCCCTTTTTTTTGATGGCGAGCTCCCACGATCCTCACCGCCCTTACGGGGGAGGGAAAAGTGATAAACCTAATNTTGAAAGAAAACCATCATCCAAGATCTTCAATAGCGATGAGGTTACCATCCCAAAATTTATTCCTGACCTTCCTGACACAAGAAAAGAAATGGCAAATTATTGTACCTCGGTCCGAAGGCTAGATGATATGATGGGTACCATTCTTGATGAACTTAAAAAATCAGATCAGTACGATAATACTATTGTGATTTTTATGTCAGATCACGGCATGTCGTTACCCTTTGCGAAAGTTAACTGTTATGTTCAAAGTACAAAAACCCCACTCATTATCAGATGGCCTAAAGTCATAAAAAGCGGCATGNCCGACAATGAACATATGATTTCCACAGTTGACCTTATGCCGACTATTCTTGAGGCTGTCGAAGTTAAAACATCGGCTTCTTTCGATGGGAGATCATTTCTTCCTCTTCTCCTAGGAAAAACTCAAACTGGGTGGGATGCAGTTTATACGCAATTTAATCATATTCATGGCAGGACCCCTTATCCCATGAGATCAATCATCACGAGGGATTATTCATATATCTTCAATCCATGGTCGAATGGAAAAAGAAGCTATAGAGCGGCACCCATGGCAGGTTTAACTTTTAAAGCTATGCAAAAAGCTGCCGAGAAGGATCCTCAAATAAAAGCTAGAGTTGANCANCTTGTGAAGCGTAGTCTCGAAGAATTTTACGATCTGAAAAAAGATCCTGACTCACTNNACAATATTTTAGGATCGAAGGATAAAGATTCCAANTATGATAAGGAAATCACAAANCTANGAGAAAAACTTTTGAAATGGATGGTNGANTTCAANGATCCAGTTCTTGATGCTTATAAAAACAGACATTCACCTGAATATTTAGAAAATTTTATGGAAGAATTCACTGCCAAGGCGAGAGCTGAGAAAGAAGCATTAGTCCCTTATGAAAAAGCAAAAGGGTATCGTTTTTAACGTATCAGCCTCTATTTGAGGAACATAATAGCTGCATTTCACTTGGAACTGTTTGGAAATATATGTAAAATTAACCAATCCAAGGACATTAATTACATATGAGTTTGACAAGAAGAAATTTTCTTAAAGTTAACGGAGCCGTTCTCACTTTACCTTTCATGCCTTCATTAGCCGGCGAAATCAAAAANGGAGAAAAGCCNGCGAAAAAATTAGCCATGATGTATATTCCTAATGGAATTGTCAGACGAGGTTTCTTTCCTGGTGAAGAGGAAGCAACTCTTCCTGGTTTCGTTGGTGGCTTTAATGCCGATAAGACCAAAAACAATGTAAGAAAACAAAATACACCAGGCATTCACAANCTGGAATTCACTTCGACTCAACAACCGCTTAAAGAGCACCACAAAGACGTCACTCTTGTAACCGGTATGGATAGAACATTTAAGAATGGTCAAGATGTTCATGCCCAAGGGGCTTCATGTTATTTGACGAGCGTTTCACCAGAACAAGCTGCAGAGAAAGGGTGGAAATATCCCAATGGAAGAAGTNTGGATCAGGTCATTGGTGATCGTGTCGGAAGAGGCAATATTCTCAAAACTTTGGAAATTAGCTGTAATGGATTCGCCAAGCCCAAAGAAGATATTTATTTCAATAACATTTCATGGTACGGACCAGGAAAAATTGCCCCTTCTATTAAGGATCCTCAAAAATTATATGAACGCTTATTTATGGCGGATTCATATCAGAGTCATTTGACTGAGGTAACAGATCTTGTATTAGANGACGCAAAGTCCCTCTCAAGGAAACTCGGTAATGAGGATAAACAAACNCTCAATGAATTCATGGAAATGATCAGGAACATTGAGATTCGTATCGCCCGGCAAAAGAAAATGATCAATGATGCCGACATTAGAATTCCTAAAAATGAAATTCTTCCAAGGGGAGAATATATCAAACTTCAGGCTGACTTGATGCTACTTGCCTTTCAAATGGGCATTACGAACATTAGTACATTCATGATCGGACCGGAAAGATGGGACGCAACATTATTGTATGAAGGAGTCTTTCCAAAACCTGTCCAGCACCATAACATGACTCATAATCAGAAGGGTAACGGATGGAAAGAGTTACAAAAGATCGATATTTTCCATATGGAGCAATATGCTTATGTCATCTCAAGAATGAAGGAAATTAAGGAAGCTGACGGAAGTTCAATGCTTGATAATTCACTGGTCACCTATGGCGCAGCGCTCGGTGATGGAGCGACACACCAGTTTTTTGATCTTCCATTCATGATCGCAGGCAAGGGACAAGATCAAATTAAACAGGGCAGATTCATTCAGTGCAAGAGCGGCACTCTGAACTCAAATATGTGGTTATCATTAGCTAAATTAATGGGTGTAGAGATGGACAGTTTTGCTGATAGTAATGATGTCATCTCTGACCTCTGGACCTAAGCTCATTTCCCAATGCACATAGACTTCTATAAAGTCAGGAAACACCTGATATTACCTTTTTTATGGCTAGGTATTGCCCATTTATCAGCAAATGATTTTGATTCATTTTTAAAGCCACTGTTTGAGCAAAACTGTTACAAGTGTCATGGAGGAGACAAGGTTAAAGGTAAGGTTAACATTAAAGAAATCTCAAATCTAAACCATTTGATGACTAAACCTGAGATGATTAAAGAAATCATCGAGGTGGTCGATGCTTTGGATATGCCTCCTGAGGATGAAACCCCTCTGAAAGATGAAGACAGAGAAAGGCTCATTACTTCTTTAAAAGGAATTCTGAAGACCTCCACGGCAAGTCAAAAAACCCAGAGCTCAAAACTAAGAAGGCTAAACAGATTTCAATACAATAACGCTGTTAAAGATCTTTTTAAATTGAATAGAGACGTCTTCAATCTACAGGAGAAATTGATGACCAGACATGACAACTACATCATGGAGAAGAAAATGCCTGAAACAGTCAATGTCTCTTGTTTGTCTTTGAGACCCGAAGGAGGAATGAAAAATGTGGACGCTTTTCCTCAAGATCTCAGAGCAGAGCATGGATTTGATAACCAGGCCAACCAATTAACTCTTTCTCCACTTTTGCTTGATTCATTTCTAAAGCTTAGTGTCTCAATCCTCAATAGTCCTGACTTCAATGAATCAAATGTAGGAATTTGGAATCAATTTTTTAAAGAACCTAACGATAAGGAGGAGTTACTTTCTAAAATCGAAAATCGCCTCACTCCATTCATGAAAATGGCCTTTCGAGGCCCAGTAGATAAAGCAACAATCAATCGCTATTCCAACTATACTTTCAGGAAAATAGAAGGTGGCCTTTCATTCACCGAAGGCATGAAAAAAACAACATCGGCTATTCTTTCATCGCCTAGGTTTCTTTTCCGTTATGGCCATAATGGAGAAAACATCGATCCCTATGTTCTCGCTTCGAATCTTTCATTCTTTCTTTGGGGAAGCAGCCCGGATGAGAAGCTATTAGAGTTTGCGGAATCGGGTACTTTAGCCAACACCGACAAGCTTAATGAAGCCATAGATCACATGTTCTCTAGTCCCAAAATTGAAAGATTTTTGGACACTTTTCCATCTCAATGGATGCAACTTGAAAATACTTTGGCTGTTACTCCGGACCCTGCAAAAGCAAGGTTATTTAGTATAGACAAAAATAATCCAGCAAGCTTGCAGATGATTCTTGAGCCTTTATTACTTTTCGACACAATATTTGTGGAGGATAGGCCTGTGATGGATCTCATTTCACCAGAATTTAGCTACAGGAGTGATTTCTTAAATTCTTGGTACGAGACAGAGTTAAAGCCTCCAAGCTTTGATTCAACTCCACTCGTTGAAGAAAATCAAAAAAGG
>NYVP01000010.1 GCA_002684575.1 Verrucomicrobiales bacterium | reverse complement strand
TGAAAATACAAAATGCATAATAATGTCGAGCGTGCAGGAGGGCCCTTGTGTCATTAATGCTGAGTGTATAAAGACTGAAAATGTATTTCCAATGATCCCTGCCGGTGCGGCACTTGAGGACATGTTAACAGAGCCTCCAAAACAAAAAATGGCTAAACCGGTTGGCTCAACTTAAAACAAAATTGATTAAATCAAAGTTTCACCATGACTCAAAAAATTGTCACTACTGATTCAAAACTCCCACCTACACCAGACATTATAGGTGGACATACTTTAAGCATGCTCGTTAACAACCAGCCAGGAGTTCTCATGCGCATATGTCAGGTTTTTGCGAGAAGAGCTTATAACCTTGATTCTGTTGTTGTATCACACGGAAGAGACCCTCAATTTTCAAGGCTTACGCTTGGAATAAGCGGTGACCCCTCGGGTCTTGAACAAATTATTAAGCAATGTAATAAGCTAATCGATGTCATCCATTGCTATGAACATCAGGAAAAGAATTCTGTAACAAGAGAACTGGCTTTGGTTAAAATCCTATGTTCTCCTGATCAGCGAGGTGAGATACTTCAAATCATTAAGCATTTTAATAGTAAGACTGTTGATCTGACAGAAAAATCAATTATTGCAATGATTCACGGTGATTCTGATAAAGTAAATGCCGCGATCAGATTGTTATCCAAATTTGAAATAATTGAGACGGTTCGTACGGGTAAAGTCGTAATGGCTAGGGGAGAAGCCTCTACGTAAAACTAAACAACAAAAATCTTGATCATTGCTTAACCCTCCTTTCTGTTGTTAGGAGATTATGGGATTTGATAAATTAGGCCTATGTAAAAAGGTACTGAAAGGTATTAACAAAGCCGGATACGAGAAACCTACCCCTATTCAAGAGAAATCTATTCCACTGGTGATTGAGGGAAATGATGTAATAGGTGCTTCCCAAACAGGAACGGGTAAAACAGCCGCTTTCGCTTTACCTATATTACACAAGCTAGAAAATCATGGAGAACTTCGATGCCTCATACTTGAGCCTGTTAGAGAGTTGGCATCTCAGGTTTTAGATAATTTCAATATTCTGGGTAAAGAAACTAATTTGAAATATTTATTAGTTCATGGCGGTGTTGGTTACGGCAAGCAAATCGATGGTATAAAATCAGGTGTTGATGTTTTGATCGCTACACCCGGGAGACTGATCGATTTAATGGATAAGGGCATTGTCAGAATTGATAAAATAGAAATATTAGTACTGGATGAGGTGGATCGAATGCTCGATATGGGGTTCCTTCCGGATGTGAGGAAAATTGTAAAACGTACCCCAAGAAAAAGACAAACTTTGTTCTTTTCGGCTACAATGCCCTCAGCGATAGAAAGTCTTGCCCAGTGGGCATTAGCAAATCCAAAAGAAGTAGAAATTGGAAAACGTCAGAGTGTAGCTGAGACTATTAGCCACGCTTTTTATCCAGTTGCCATAGGTCAGAGAGAGGAGCTTCTCATGGAACTTCTCAAGCAAACACACTTCAAAAGTGTAATGATTTTCACTCGCACAAAGAAAGATGCTGATAGCTTGGCCTCTAACATAAAAGAACAAGAACCTGACTATTCTATTACTGTTATGCACTCAGATATTAGGCAAAAGGATAGAGAAAAAGCTTTAGATGGTTTTAAAGATGGAAAATTCGATGTTATTATTGCCACGGACCTAGCCGCCAGAGGTATTGATATTAGTAATGTTTCTCATGTTATTAATTATCAGGTACCTGAAAATGCAGAAGATTATGTCCATCGAATCGGCAGAACAGGAAGAGCAAACCGCGAAGGCGACGCATTTACTCTGTTATCTGCTGATGAATTAGATCACGCTAAGGCAGTTGAGACCTATATCGATCAAAAAATTGAAAAACGAAAACTAGATAATTTCAATTATCAGTACACAACTCTTCTAGATGAAGATGCACCTACTCCTGAAAAATTAGCAAAAATTTTCAGGTCTAAAAAAAGAGGTGGGAGCAGGAGAAGAAGACGATAAAATGAAAATCCTATCAATAGACCCTGGTTTGAGAAACACAGGGTTTGCTGTACTAGAAAAAAAAGAAAATCGAGATTCTATCAAGGCGTTAACTTTTGGAGTAATCAAATCTCCTGCAAAACTTAACCAATCATCATGCTTGGTGAATATTAACGACGAGTTGAATGGTATTATTAAAATTCACAAACCAGATGTCTGTGCTGTTGAGGCAGTGATTTATGTTCAAAGCTATAAAACCGCAATAACTTTAGGAGCCGCAAGAGGAGCTGCAATAATAGCTGCTGCTTCAAAAGGTATACCAATCTTCGAATATGCTCCTAAAAGAGTGAAGCAAGCAGTGGTTGGAAAAGGTGCTGCCAAAAAAGAACAAGTAGCCTTCATGATAAGAGCACTACTTTCTCTCGAGGAAACCCCTCAAAGCGATGCTGCTGATGCATTAGCAGTCGGCTTAGCTCATCTTTACTCCTCGAAGAAAAGCCTTCAAAATAATACTAATGAAGGAAATATTTAACTCTGCTATTTTTTTTGAAGTGAAGGAAAATAAAATTGAAAAATATTGGTTAGGTAGGGTTTCTTATAGTGAGGGGTTAGAAATTCAAAATAATAAAGTTCAATTAAGAATTGAAGGAGAGATAAATGATCAAGTCCTTCTTTTGGAGCACGAACCAGTATATACCATTGGAAGAACCAAAGATCATAGCAGCCTTCCTGATGAACCAGCTAGCCTCCCTCATCCCCTCTTTATCACAAATCGAGGAGGAAAGGCTACCTATCATGGACCAGGTCAATTAATTGGTTATCCAATTCTCGATCTCAAAAACTATAAGCAAGATCTTCACATTTATTTAAGGTCTATAGAAAATTCTTTGGTAAACACTTGCCTTCACTACGGTATCAAAGCAAACACCAAGGATGGGCTAACAGGAGTATGGTGTAATAGTCGAAAAATAGCCTCAATTGGAGTTGGAGTTCGTCAATGGGTTTCAATGCATGGTTTTGCCATTAATGTAAATGGCGATCTATCTCCATTTAATGAGATCACTCCATGTGGAATCAAGGATGCAGAAGTAACGAACATTGAAAAAGAAACTGGAAGTAAAGTGGATTTACAAGAATTCTCAGATAATGCTTTCAAGTATCTTTCAGAGGAACTTTCACTACTCTATAAAGTTCAATAATTAGATATTAATTATATTCCACCGAAACTCTAAGGAATGTCTTATTTGTAGAGCCAACTGGTTCTTTCATTCTATAAGTTAACACTTTAACAACATCCTCAATAAAAGTTTCTGTAACCATCACCATTTGATTGTTAGCATCAATCCAATTTTTCCCGTCGTTAGATAATTCTATAGTATATTTAAGTGCATTATCTCTAATACGCTGAAGAAACCTAAGACTTAAGTACTCCTCTCCTTCTATAATAACTGAACTATGTGAAGGCACAGCTTCTACAGAATTAAAGTCTATTAAATCCAATCCAAATGCATAGGTTAGAAGATTATTAATAACTTCGCCCTCTTTCACAGCAAGCGGATTTATTTGTTCTCTATCCTTCATCCAACTCAGGAAAGGTGAAGTTGTCTCTATTCTTCCAGGCGATCCCCCAACAGAGACACTAGCAGTCCAATTTAATGGATTTGAGAGGCCTCCAGAAATGGGATCAAGTAATATCAATGACGTCCCATCCTGATCTGGTGATACCGGCCATGGAACAGAATCGTTATAATCAAAAGAAAAAACAACTAAACCCTCACTATCAGTAAGAGTAATTACCTCACCTCCATTACTTAGACTACCCTCACCCCATTCACCAATAATTAGGTCATCTAAATCTGATCCATACTTAGATCTGAATGCCTCTAAATTTTTTACTAATAATTTATATGAACCCGGTTCAATCGAAACTTTATCGATAACATATTCAGAAAATGGATCTCCATCAGTAAATCTAAATCCATCCAGGACGATTGAGTCCTCACTCGAATTAAACAATTCAATGAATTCATATTGCTCTCCACCCTCGGGCTTATACATCAGTTCAGAAACCACCAAATCACCTGAATGAATTGATGCAGAGGATGGTAAAGACAATAAAACATAATCGAACATTACGTTCAGTTCTAATGGAGTCTGGGTAGCAGCGAACGGTCCTCCATCAATAATTTTGCTACCTCCAGGAAGACTTAATCGATAAACTTCTTCAAACACGTTTTGAGGACGCCATTCAAAAACCAAATCATTCGCCTCTCTCCTTATCCGAATAACCATATCACTGGTCAGTTTATAGTCCGATGAAAACAAAGCCCCTGTTGTTGCAGCTGGAGTAACCTGAATAACAGATAACTGATTTCCAGATTTATTACCTAATCCATACCGAAAACGCATACCTTCGCGCTCAACCTCAATCATTAAACCTGTCATAAAATCACCAAATTGGAGACCATATAAATCGAGCTTTGTTTGAAGCATCCAATCTTCATTATCAGGCAAGTCTCGCTTCACCCATGGATGAATCGTTCCCCCCAATCCTCCACCACCAGCACCTGCTGGCTGAGCCGCAATATCTAGAGTAGCTCCAACAACAACATCAGAACTTCCAGGGCTTGAGTTGTGAAGATCTATTGCAAATAAATTCTTTCCTTCAACCAAAAAACCTGACCCATCAATGGAGGTGATTGGTAAAAGTTTTTTCTCATCTCTGAAGGGAATATTGCTACTTGCTCGTGTTTTCCAATTTACTTCTTCAGGGTATGCAGGTAGACGAACTCTAGTTATTTCTTGTCCGTTTATCCAAAATCGAGCACCATCATCAAGGATAGCCTCTATATTTATCATCGAACCGATAGGATCGTCGTTGAATTCAAACTCTTTCCTAAAATAATAGGTCAGTAAATTATTTGTAGAATCTCGTTGTAAAGGAGTTTGAAGTCCGGGAGCTGGAAAAGTCCCAGTATCAACTCCGAAAATTCCAGACCCAGTTGACCATCCAGAATCATCATATTCTAGAGATGAAAAATCAGTGCCAATATTTTCATTCTTATCATTATATTTCCATTCATCTGTCAATTTTATATAACTTTTAGCTTCAGGTAATTGAACATTAGGTAACCCTAATGGAAAATCTCGGTATCCTGGAATTCTTATATGAAGCTGCCCTTCTAAAGTCTCAAGGTTATAAACGGCGCGTTCTGGAGTATTATCCTCAATATCTATGTTTTGTAACTCCCAATAATCATCCAAGTAGTCATCTTTAAATGAACTAAACCCTTGGTCGCCGTATACAACAATTTCCCTAGCTGTATTAGACTTACTCCCATCTTGGTCATTTATTTCAAGATTTAAAATATAACGCCCAGGCTTTGAGAAAGATATAATTGCATTTGCTTGATTCGCTGAAATTGACGTGCCAGATTCTGGAGTGAGAGACCAACTATAAACAATTTCTGTACCTTCAGGATCAAAACTTGCAGAAGCATCAAATTCGATAGAATCAGTCATCATTAGATTGCGTGAAGATGGGCTTGAATCCACGAAAATGACTGGTGGCGAATCTGCCCTCTTAGTAATTTTAAACTCTTCTATATAAACTATTTTTCCTTCATGATTAACTCCCTCAACAATTAAATCATTCTGACCTTCCTTCAGTTTTATACCACTAAGCGTCCAAGCCGTAGTACTTGTCCACTCGCACTGAGCAGCAAATTGATCTGCAATTCGAATGTCATAAACAGTCGATGGGCTTGTTCCATTCAGGATTAAATTTGAATTACTGGTAGGTGAATTTTTCGTATTAATCTTAAAATCTGTCCTGAATGGACTTCCAATGAAATTCTGAGCAGCTCTTTCTCTTGATCTAAACCAATTCCTATAATGACTTGATGTCATAGAAATTCCAGTTCCGGCAACGGCCTCTGTCTCGAATTGCATCCATGCTTCAGTTAAGGCCGAATCTTTAGTCAACTTGGTTAAAAGCTCAGTTAAATAATAATTCAAATGCCTTCTGATATAAGGCTTATCAAAATAAGTTCGAATTCCGCTTAGCCCGCCTAGAAATGTTTCTCCAGCATTCCCAAAAACCCTATCACCATCCCAATGAATCAACATCCATTTACCTCCCATTGGTCTGTAAAAATAGGCATTTTTTCCACGATTTAATGTAATTGTATCCCAGTCAGCATCGTATCCTCGAACAGCGGCGTTAATGCAAAGCATATCCCTGTCGGCCATTCTACTGATTGATTCTTCATCAAAGTTTCGAGTTCCAATAGCCTTAACGAATTCAATAAAATTGCTGTAATCATAATCCTGCTCTCGCGACCGCATCAACCATTCAGAATGATACTGAACTGGATTGTCACTGCTTTTATAAGACCAGTCAGCATTTCTGGATTGCCTAGCATTACCATCATCACTNGTAAATCTCCACTCATCATCAATTCTCANAAGAGTACCTTCACTACCNTTCTCAAAATTTCTATTNAAAAAATCNTTCGATATCGGCTCATGATTTTCCCTAAGTTTAAAAGCATCTCCATTTACAGCAAAATGAACATATTCCATCTCATTAACAGGNTGACCNANCTGATAGAGAAAATGNCGNGCAATTCTATCATCATAAAATCGAGGAGTTCCACTTCCCTCTGAAGTTCCAGAAGCATCGAAAACATTTCTTCTTCTTTCCCTAAAAAGCCTATCACCAGGGAGCTTCCATTTACCGTGAGCTAATGAACTTCCTCCATCTCTAGTGAATGGACTTCCACTTTTACGTATTTCCGCATTGTAAAATATTTCACTTTCATTAGCAATAAAAGTGGCATTGAAATAATGGTTCGACATACGAGGAAACTTGTAATCATAACTAGATCCACCACCCGAACTTAAAGCCCTTCTATCATAGTTAGAAAGTATCAATCGTTCCCTTAAGAGATTATCTTTCATTTCTCTACCATCTACAATGAACATCGCGGGTCGCTCGGGTCCCAACTTTGGCATCATGATAACTTGATCATTTTTAGATGACACCTCGACATAAAACTGTGCGATATTTCCCTGTCTGTTATAATTAGAAAGGATAGCTGTGTATACCCCATCATTGGCTATCAAATCCCCACCTGACGAACCATCATCATACATTGTACTTCTTCCCCAATTACCATTCCCGTTGGTACTATCAAGCCGATGCCTAACCCTGACATATTCTATCTCAGCCGAAGATTTTACTTTTGCAGTAATTTTAACTCTATCCGTGGGTTTTGGAACCGCTGGACTATGAAATACATCAAAAAGAACTGGAGCTGATGAACTAATGCTTTGAGAGTTTTTTGACCCCGGAGTCCCTAAATTATTTGGTATTGGAATGTGAAAAGATGTACCAAACCCATGATCAAGCGTTTGCACTATTAATCTCGATTTACCCCAAACCCAGCGCGCATCAAAAGTCAGCGTATAATTATCATCAAATGTAAGATTATTTAAGTCAACTTCTGCGCGGTTGGCTTTATTGTCTCCATGCCCATCTGAAACAAGATTCAATGTACCGTTATCAACAAAACTAGCCCAGTGCGTCCCTTGGCAAACCCAACCCTTAGCACTACTACTATCAGGAGACATGGTGTTAGGGTTTTTAACAAGATTTGCTCCGCTTCCATTACGCTTAACAGATATATTTTTGATTTCCATATGAGCATCACCGACGAGATGCATATGCAATTCCTGTCCACTTGTNAGTGCTGACCATGTAACACGATCAAAAATATCCGTGTAGGTAAATTTTTGAAATTGTGCCCTACTTGATTCGTCGCTATCTGCCCATGCTACAGGCGAACTGTTATCCATATCAGGATGCTTGAGTTCCATACTACTACCATCTCCATCAGCCTTTTCAGGCCAATCTCCAGAAGGATAGTAATAAACTTCATCAACTAAATTTCCCAAATTATCTTCAATTCTAAGCAACTCTCCTGAATCTCTAAGCTGACCAGAAAAATTTCCAACTACTGGAATATCCCCATAGTTCTTTTTCATCCATTCTGTATTTGCAGCAACAACTAAATATTTTCCAGCCGCTAAAATTGTTCCCTCGGGAAATTCAAAATTGATTCCATCAACAAATTTCCAGCCACTAAGATTCACACTAACCTGACCTTTATTATACAGCTCAACAAATTCAGCCGTTCTACCATCAGAGGGAGCGTCGTACATAATTTCATTGATTACAATGTCAGAATTATAATTCGGGGCATTAGGAAGCCCCTTTGTGCTTCCGTCACCCCCATACCATTCCTTGCCAGGAGGAAAGGACTGAAAGGATTCCTCATCTAAATCTCTGTAGAATGGATGAGCATCTACAACAGTAGATCCTTGCAGAATAAAAAGATTAATATTCCCATTATCCTCAACATCAAAATTAGAATCGAACGCTATATATCCTCCTGGATCAACTAAACCATTAAGAGAAATTCTATCTGAAAAGTCCCTCTTAGACGAAACAGAAAAACCCTCCAAACTAACAGACTGTTGACCGGGAGCATGTAATTCAATCCAGTCCACATTATTATCCTTTCCAAAGTGAATCTCACTAAGAACCAATAAATTAGAGAGGTCCGGAGGAATCGTTGAAATCGCTACATCTGCACCGAAAACAATATCAGAACTGCCGGATCTTTCATTGTGTATCTCGACAGCCAAAACATTTTTGCCAGTCTTTAGGTATCCAGTAACATCGGATTCCAAAATAGTCTTATATTTGGCTTCACCTCTTATACCTGGAGTTTGCCAATCAATTATTCCTGAGGGCATTGAATTTCGGCCAATCTCTTTACCATTCAAGTAAACAACAATTCCATCATCGAACAGTCCATCCATGATAATGTTGGCTGACCGAAACGGAATTCCCCATTCAAATTCTTTTCTTAAATAATAAGTATACTTTCCTCCTGTAGTCCATGGAGTCTGAAATCCTGGATCAGGCATCTTATTTGAAGCTCCTTCTTTTCCAAAAATTCCAGGGCCTTCATTCCAGGCACTATCATCAAAATTTGGATTCCTCCATTCAGTTCCGTTNTTNACCCCGCTTTGATCATATTTCCATACAGAACCAAGGCTGATTATTTTGTTAGTTTGACCATCATCCTCAGCAGCCCCTGATCCAGGAGTNCCATCAGGCGCAAGACTAGCCCCCCAATTCTTCCAATAACTTGCTCCCCTATTCTGATTAATTAGTCTCAGAGTATGACCAGCTCCATCAGCGGCTATTGGCCACTTTCTTCCATCGTCGTTATACTCCACCTCAGCCATGGTAACACCATTCTTGTCCTCCAAAACAATACTCTCACCACCATTATCCAAATTGCCTTCCCAAGGCCCATATATTTTTGTAGATGCGGGAATTTCATACGCGTCCCTTAATGTTTTTTCGTCAACAGAGGAAAGCAAAATTCTTTCCCATTTTTTTAAAAATGTTCTGGAAGGATCAGCTTCATCAAAGTCTGGAAACACATAGCCAACACCTTCAGTCATTTTCCATTTAGAGATATCCTTAGGAGTAGCTGTAAGATTATAAATTTCGATATATTCAGGTTTGTCACCTCTNGGGTTATAATTAATCTCACTAAAAACAACCTGCTCAGCCNGGGATATAAGGCTTAAGAATATAAGAAAAGAAAAACTTAAAACAGCAGACTTGAGGTTAGATTTCATAACGGAGAGAATTTATAATGCGTAAAGATATGCTAAAATGATGGAAAATTGCCCATTTTTCAACCTTACATCTAAATGAGTAAGTCATTTTCATACTAAATAAGTCGTGATAAGGTTTAAAAGTTACTTTTCCCCATAACAATGATTCGCCTTCTAACTATTTTTATCTGCTCATTCCATTTAGCTGCAACAGCCACAATGGGAAACCCGATCATCTCGGAATTCATGGCTTCAAATAGCACTGTTCTTCCAGACGAAGATGGTGATTTTTCAGACTGGATTGAAATTTCAAATCCAACAAGTAATCCAATCGATCTTGGGGGATATCATTTAACCGATGATGCGGACGATCTAGAAAAATGGACATTCCCAAGAATATCTTTGCCCGCAAATTCAAGCATTATAGTTTTCGCTTCTGGGAAAGACAGAACTGATGCAAAGTCACCATTGCATACTGATTTCGAACTCAATGCAAAAGGAGAATACCTAGCTTTAATATCCAAGGATAATAAAACTATTCTGACTGAATTTTCTCCAGTTTTTCCTACTCAAAACGAAGACCAGTCATATGGAACAAGTAGCTTTACATCCAATATACCAGAAAACTTTATAGCAAGCGAAAACAAGGCCCTATACCTTGTCCCAAACAACGAAGATGATCTACCCAGTGACTGGAACCAATTAAATCCAACATTTGATCNAAGCACATGGTCTAGTGGAACAAATGGCCTAGGCTGGGAAAGTAATAACGGAACATTAAATAGTCTAATAAGAACTAACATCCGGGACAAAATGAGAAGTATTAATGCTTCGGGATTCTTCAGATTTAATTTCAATTTCGAGCCTGGAGACAGACAACTTAAAACCCTATCCCTCAAAACTAGAGTAGATGATGGATACGTGGCTTATCTGAACGGAACCGAAATAGCATCTTTTAATTCCCCATCACCATTAACTTGGAATTCAAAAGCCCTTAGAACAGGGCGACCGGATTCAGAAATAATTAGAAATCAATCTGAACACGATTTAACAAGCCAAATCAACTTGGTCAAAGAAGGAGAAAATGTTCTAGCGATACAAGCGATGAATAGTTCTGTAAGTGGCTCTGATTTTGTAATCGATATTGAACTTGAAACAGGAATGGCTAAATCAGGACAACTTTATGCAGGATTTTTTGATAATCCTACCCCAGGAAATCCTAACTCAGAGGGTAATGCAGTAGGACCAATTATAGAGGAATATACCAAGAAACCAGAAAGACCAGAAGCTGGAAAAGACCTAAAAATTGAAGCGTCATTAATTTCTACAAACTCACCAATCAGTTCGGTGAAATTATTTTATAGAACCATGTTTGATGAGGAAAAATCAACAATCATGACTGAAGCTGAACCGGGAAGTGGTAAATTCGAAGGCTTTATTCCAGGTTCATCATTTAATAATGCAGAAATGATACGCTGGAGGTTTGAGGCAATTGATGAACTCGGCTTCAAAACTTTAGAGCCCCCTTATCCAGACCCAAAAGACTCACACGAATATGTTGGAACTGTGGCAAAGGACCCAAGTGTTGATTCGAAACTTTCAGTCGTTGAAATGTTTTTAAGAAGCCCTGGAGCCGCAGGAACCAATAACGGAACTAGAGGATCCATTTTTTATCTTGGTGAACTCTATGATAATGTCCTTTTTACAAAGCACGGCCAGTCCACTGGAGGCTTTGTAAAAAAAAGTTTCAATATCGATTTCAACCGAACACAACGATTTAGATGGCATCCTAATGAGAAAAGAACTAAGGACATAGATCTCCTAACAAACTGGGCAGACAAATCAAAAGTCAGACACGTCCTAGCGTGGGAAATAATGCGAGAGTCTGGAGTTCATGCCCATTTTGCTTTTACGGTGAGGGTCCAACAAAATGGTGAATTCTTTAGTACTGCAGATTTTGTTGAAGATGCTGATGATATTTATCTTGAAAGAGCAGGCCTTAATCCTGATGGGGCATTATATAAAGTTTACAGTAACACTCTTTCTTCAGGTGACAGTGGAAACAGTGGAGTGGAGAAGAAAAATCGCAAAGGTGAAAACAATCAAGACCTCACAGATTTTATAAGAGGCATTAATAATGGTAACACCGCTCAGCAGTGGGAATTCATTTATGATAATGTTAATTTACCAATGTGTGTAAACATGGCCGCTGCAAACTGTGTAATAAGAAACACAGACATGCATAGAAAGAATTGGTACATTTATAGAGATACAGGAAGAAGCGACGAATGGGCGCTGCTACCATGGGACCTTGATTTATCGCACGGAAGAAAATGGAATGGCAGCGATACTTATTTTGATAACAAACTCTTCAGCACAGACGTCATAAGAGTAGGAACAGCCGTCAGCCTTATCCAGAAAATGTGGTCTAATCCTGATGTTAACAAAATGATAATGAGAAGGATTAGAACCCTGACTGATAAGTTTCTTAATCATCCAAACACCCCTTACGAAAATAGATATTATGAAAGACGGCTGGACGAACAATTAGCGCTGATTGATCCACCAGACATTTCACCTTCTGATGCCAGACTTGACTTCATGAAGTGGGGTTCTTGGCGTCAGAGTAGCGGAAGCCCTATATCATACACATCCAATCATCCTGACATAGAAGACATGGCTGAAGGAATTGAGAGGTTTAAAAGCGAATATCTGTTCGGCAGAAGGGCTTATATGTATGGAAGATCAGCAAATTTACCTGAGGCCCAATCAGGTCAAATTTCATACAACTTTAAAACACTCATTGAAAGTGGTGCGCCATCGAAAACCAAGATCCCTACTGATGAAGCCGATGCCTTGACTTGGACAGAAGTTGATTTTGATGATTCCCAATGGTTATCGGGAACAACAGCAATTGGATTTGATAGCAGTCCAAAATACAAACCTTTGCTCGGCACAGACACAAGGGATGCTATGCGTAGAATAAACGCAACAGCATATATTAGAGTTGGATTTAATCTTGAAGACTCTCAACAGTATCAAAAATTAAAATTATCAATGAAGCATGATGATGGATTCATTGCTTATCTTAATGGTCAAAGAGTCGCCGAAAAAAATGCTCCTGTGAGCCCGACATGGAACTCCTCTGCCACCACTAATTCAGGAGAAGCAGACGTTAATGAATTTGAGGTCTTTGATATCTCAAAACATCTTAACAAATTAAAAGAAGGTGCCAATATTCTTGCGATTCATGGACTGAACGGCTCAACAGGAAGCAGCGACTTCCTCATAATGCCTGAACTTCACGCAGGAACAGCTGATTCAAATGGAAGTAACGAGCCCAAAATTGAATTTGGAGCCATTGAATTTAACCCGAACTCTTTTGATCAGGATGAAGAATTCATTGAATTAAAAAATACAAATGATATTGCAGTGGACATCTCTGAATGGCGGGTCACAAATGCAGTAGATTTGACAATTCCATCAGGTACAGTCATTCCGCAAAATAGCGTTTTATTTTTATCCCCTAACTTGAAAAAATTTAGAGCGAGGTCAGAAAGCCCTAAGGGAGGCGAAAGCCTTTTCGTTGTTGGAAATTATAATGGACATCTTTCCAATAGAGGAGAAACCATCAAATTACTTGATTCAAATGGTAGGGAAAATAATTCTATAACTTATCAAGGGCAACCTAGTTTAGCTCAGTTACAGCTGGCAGTAACCAAAATACATTATCATCCAGAAGGAGATGGCCTTGCAGAATATATCGAGTTAACGAATACAAACTCGGAACGATCTCTTAACCTTGAAGGTATAAGTTTTTCAGATGGAATTGAGTTCAATTTTGATAATAGTTCAATCAAATCTTTAGCACCAAATCAAAAAATCTACATCGTCAGAGACAACCTGGCATTCGTTAGCGCATTTGGAGAGACGCCCACCATCGCCGGATCATTCGAGAATGGAACGGCCCTTAGCAATGGTGGAGAAACCATAAAACTAGAGGATTCGGAAAATGGAACGATTGCCGAAATCACTTATAACGACAAAGATCCTTGGCCAGAAAGCGCTGACGGAAAAGGAAAAGCACTTGGACTAATTGATCCTTTAAATATGATTGATCCAGGAAATCCCGAAAACTGGTCAGCAATTGATCCCAATCCTGAAGCTGAAAACAATGGATTCATTGGTAATCCTGGGAGAGACATAGATCTAGACGGTCTGAATGCTCTAATCGAGTATGCAATTGGCACCAGTGATCAGTCCTATAATAATAATCCCCCACTATCAGTAAATTTTGATAGTAACAGTATTCAACTCACTCATACAATTGATAAATCTGCCGCTGACGTTCAGTTGATTATTGAAACCACAGCAAACCTTGAAGAATGGGTCCAGATACAGACCTTAGGTGAAATAGATATTAAGGAAACCAACATAGAGGATGGGATTGTAAATAGAACCATTACTGTAACTAATCAAAACAAGAGCACTCTTACTCGACACTTCAGAATAAAAGTCGTTAAATGATCATCTTCATCATAAAGTTAGCTCACGAATGAGAATGCAGCATTTGGGAAAAGGATGTTGAAAAGTCGGTTTAAATATATATACCTTTTCTAGAATGTCTGACAAAGAGCAGCAAAATATAATTCAGATTCCCAATGAGAGGTTGATGTCGTTAGATGCTTTTCGAGGATTTATCATGTTTTGGATCGTGGGTGGTGAAGCACTCTTCTATGCGCTTTCAAAATTAGATGGAGTTAGATCAGAGACACTAAATACATTAATAATTCAGCTACAACACGTGAGTTGGGAAGGGTTTCGTTTTTATGATCTAATTTTTCCATCCTTCGTTTTCATTGTTGGAGCTTCAATAGCGTTTTCATTAGGAAAATTGCAAACTTCGGGCAGTCGGCGTGCTGCGGTTCGGCGTGTTATTTTGCGGGGTCTTTTGCTTTGGTTGATCGGCATTATTTATTACGGAGGAATTTCAAATGGATTATATGATGCTGAAACAAATAGAGGGGTGAGGTTGCTAGGTGTCCTACAACGGATAGGGATTTGCTATTTGGTGGCGGGGTTACTGTTTATCTATTTACCTGTGCGCGGGTTGGTCATGGCATTTCTGGTTTTACTTGCTGGGTATTGGGCACTTTTATCTTTTGTAGCGGCGCCTGGCCAAGAAATGGTGAGTTTTGAAGCGGGCCGGAATATAACAAACTGGTTCGATTCAAAGTACTTACCATTTGCCAAGTGGAGTGGCACGTATGATCCGGAGGGTATTCTTTCCACATTACCGTCAATCGCAACTTGTCTACTGGGAGTTTTTGTGGGACTGCTTTTGAAAAATAAAAAGCTAACGCGAGGGAAAAGGGTTCTAATATTTTTCGGAGTTGGTTTTATTTTTGTTTTGTGCGGGCATTTATGGGGCGGGTATCACCCTGTCATTAAGAGTCTTTGGACTTCTAGCTTTGTGATTTTAGCAGGCGGCTGGAGTTTAATATTACTGTCTTTCTTTTATTTAGTTATAGACGTAGCGAACATCAAAAAGTGGGCGATGCCGTTTGTCTGGATTGGGATGAATCCAATTATGATTTACTTGCTCTCAACTGTATTAGATTTCAATCATATTGCGAAGCGGGTTTTAGGTGGACCAGTAGAAGAATGGGCTGATGGTATCTTGCCCGGCTTAGGTGCGTTATTGATCGCTGTGGGTGGAATATTTCTGATATTCTGGTTGTGCCAGACCCTATATAAAAGAAAAGTCTTTCTCCGAATTTAGAAAGGATACTGAAGTATCCCGAAAATGAAGGGACCACTTTCATCCGTATTAGCGTCTACAAAAAGAAGCCATAACCAATGACTCATGATTAATGTACCTAGTTCATGGAGAGTGTGAGGTGCCCACCTGCAATAGAGCTTAGAGGTGTTTGGTGATAACTTAGACAAAGAGGATCGGTAAAAATTCTTTCGCCCATTTATTGAAATGGAATAGTTTCCCATTACAATTTGGTGTGAAATGTTTTGTTCAAATAATTATATTTTTACTTTCTTTTAAAATATTGCCAGCTTCGACAACAACAGTAAATATTGGAGGTCAATCTTATACAGTGACATACAACAATATTAGTTACGATGGCAATGAGTCTGAATTTAATGATTCTGATATGCCGTGGTGGGGTTCTTCAGCTACAGCCCAAACTTTTGCTAATGCAACGAATGTCAACAACGTTTATTATGGTTATGAAAACTTTGCTGGCTTTGGTTTAAACGCTGTATACTACTACAAGTCTAATGGAAGCGGTGGAAGTATTAGTTCTAATGCGGATGTTAATGATAATATTAATTATGCTGTAAGTGCGGTGGCGGTACCTGCACCACTACCAGTGCTTGGAATTATTCCTGTAGTGGGTTGTCTTAGGAGGATGCGCAAGAGGCAAGAAATAAACCATGAACGCAGCACGCCAATCAACGCCCCATAATTCACTGTCCCTAAAGTTATGATCAATAACATACTTAGAATACTTTTCTTCGTAACACTTGTCACTTCATCTTCAGCAAAGACCAATATTTTATTAATTACCGTTGATGACATGAGTTGCGACTCGGTCGGTTCTTTTGGGTGTGCAATTCAAGACATTACGCCAAACATTGATAAGTTAGCCAAACAAGGATTACGATTTAAAAAAGCTCACGTTCAGGTTGGAAATTGTTACCCATCAAGAAATGTCATGCTGTCTGGACGTTATCCACATACCAGTAAAGTTGAGGGTTTTTATCAAATCAAAAACATCAAGTATCCGGTTCTTTGTGACCTCATGAAAGGTGGAGGATATTATACTGCCATCAGAGGAAAAGTGAATCACTCCACACCCTATCATCCTTATGATTGGGATGAGGACCTCACCTTATTAAAGGACGGTAAAAAGGCACACATGAAAGATGCTAACACGTATTATGCTTCTACTCAGAGAGGAATAAAAAATGCTAGATCGGCCAACAAACCTTTTTTCCTAAACATTAATATTTCAGATCCTCATAAGCCCTTTTGGAAACCAGGAGATAATCATCCTACGTCCAAAATTTACAAAGCCAATGACGTTCCTGTCCCTGGATTTCTGCACGACGACCCCACAATAAGAGAGGAATTGGCCCTCTATTACTCTTCTGTTCGTAGGGCCGATGACTGTGTGGGTGCAATAATTAAAGCACTTGAAGAGTCAAAAGCTCTCGACTCGACGGCTGTTTTTTTCCTTTCCGATCATGGCATGCCATTGCCTTTTGCAAAAACACAACTCTATCACCATAGCACTAACACTCCCCTTATTGTGAGTTGGCCTGGAGTCACGAAATCAGGGACCATAAATAATTCCCATATGGTGTCAGCTATAGATTTATTACCCACTTTTTTAGACATTGCGAAAATTGACGAACCCAAAAACCTCCAAGGGAGAACTTTTTTACCATTAATTAAAGGAGATAAACAGAACCTAAGAAATTTGATCTTTAAAGAATACAACGAAAATGCTGGAGGATTTAGAAATCCAATGAGAGGTGTTCAAACTCATAAATATCTCTACCTATTTAATCCTTGGTCAAACGGCAAAAGAACCATGGCTACGGCCACTAATGGAACAGCAACTTGGAAAAGAATGTTATTACTCGCCAAGCAAAATGAGAACATCAAAAAAAGAGTTAATGTCATGCGTTTTCGAACTACTGAAGAACTATATGATATAAATAAAGATCCTGACTGCCTCCATAATCTTGCCCAGTCTAAAGATCACCAAAATACAATTAAAAGCTTAAGGAAAACACTTCAGGAATGGATGAAGGAAACAAATGATCATGCTTTAGTTAGCTTTGACCCAAACAACTCTGAAGTTATGGAAGCTTATGTTCAATCCAAACAATTGGAATCAGATAACAGACGCAAAAAAAATAAAAAAACCTCAAGTCCTAAGGTGAAAAAATCAAGTTAGGCCAAAGGTTTATGCCTTTTTCCATTAAGCATTGTTCCAATAAAAGTATAGCGAACTGAATATCTATACATCAGCATAAGCGGAATTACTGTAAAGCAACAAATCATTAGACATTTTAGATAGGGAGAAAAGTGCCATGTACTAACAAGCGCTTGAAAAAACATCATCAAAGGCAAGTGGGAGATGTACAACCAGTATGATGAATCCGAAACATACCTTATTTGTTTATCTTCAGAAGAGAAGAAAGCACGAAAAAGGCCAATGAGGCCAAAAATCATCAACCACACAAATAAAACAGCACAGACAGAAAATAAAATTGTTCCTTTGCCATTACCTGATTGCAAAGCCAAACCAAATAGCAAACATGGCAATGCCAAGACTAATAACAATGGCCAACTTCGATTAAAGATTGATTCAAACCTTTCTCTTCCGTAACACAAAGCACCAAACATAAAGAAAACTCCATAATACAATAACAATGGTGGCCATGGTAATAGCCCAGGAGCAGTCACAGGCCCAAACTCATCTGGCATCATTCTTTGTATCAAAAGGGTTAATGGAAAAAGTACAACTAAGCACAAAGGAGTAGTTATCAAAATATCAGGTATTCTCTTTATGATAGGCAACTTGCGATTAATCCAAACAAAGCTTATTAACGCCAAAACTAACCACAACAAATAATAGAGAAACCAGAGATGGTGAAAGACTGGCGCAAAAAACAAAATGTAAAATAACATGCCTAGGTCAGCATCCTCTTTATTGGTCGATCCATGCACAGCACCCACTTCTTTTAGTAAATCGATTACTAATGGTCTAACGGACTGAATACGATTATAGTCTAATTCAAGTCCCTCTGATGCCATCATTGAACCCACCCAGTCGTAATACGGTTTGATGTCTTCCCATGGTGCAAGAGCAATGTCCAAAGGAGTTGATCCATCTTTGGATTTGATATTAAAATTAGCCCCTTCTCTAATGAGATTGGAAACAATTTCTGGATACCCAAAAAACACTGCAACAGAAATTGCTGTCGAACCTTCAAGGTTTTTTTTGTCTAATTCTGCACCTAAGGAAATAAGCAAATTCACTGCCTCATTGCGTCCGAAAGAACAGGCTGCAATGAGAGGAGTCGTACCATCAGCTGATTGCTGATTAACGGCTGACTTGTCCTCATTCGAAATCTTTTTAATCAACTCTAAGTCGCCAGAACGAGCTGCATCAAAAATACTATTTAGATCCTTATCATGATTTAAAATTTCTCTTACCTGCTGTTTTTTACTTCCCCCATAAATACTCACAGGAATTAATGTTATCCAAACGATAGGGACAAAGATAATTAAAGGTATAAATATTCTCCTAAAGCGGTGCCTAAATAAATTTTTGAGCCCCCTTTTTTTTATAAGCATAGCTGCAAAAAAACCACTAATAAGAAAGAATAGTTGCATCCTGAAACCATGGACCGTGGTAAGGCCTACCAAAAATGGATTAAATGATCCTGCAATTTCAAATCCAATTGAATTAAAAAACTGAACATATGATTCGGGTAAAAAAATTTCTGGCTTGTAGGCATCTTGAGCAGGCCAAATAGGTAATGGAAAAAAGGAGCAAAATCCATGGAGAGCTATACCTAATAACATCGCAAACGCTCTCAGAGCATCCAAATCGTGATACCTTTTATTTAAGTCCATTGTAATTTGATGAGGGTTCGCTATCCATAATGAGATAGACTCCTCAACAGTTATCAGTCCGTCATTGTTATCAATGATTCAAGGAGAATCATTTACCATTAAAAATTACACTTCACTACTGATAATGAGACAAAATTAAATCTTTATTTGAAAAACTTTTGATGGGAAAAACCGTGCATTCATTAGTTAAATGCGCTTGCAGTATGAATTGCGTCCTGATATCCAATTAAATACATATAACTAATACATCAGGGAATTATAACGGCCCAAATATATCTTATGTCTAATGAATCTATAGAATCCTCCGCAGTGGATAAAATTCAGAGCTCTTCTGAAAGAGTAAAAAAAGAATTAAAGAAAGTAATAATTGGTCAAGACGAAGTGATTGATCAGGTACTAATTGCTATCTTTACTCGGAATCATGCTCTTTTAGTTGGAGTACCAGGCCTTGCTAAAACATTATTAATTTCCAGTCTCGCTGAGTCACTAGACCTCGGGTACAAAAGGATTCAATTCACTCCAGATCTAATGCCTTCAGACATCACTGGTACCGAAGTCATATACTCTGATCCGACCACTAATGAAAGGCAGTTTAAATTTCTACCGGGCCCAATTTTTTCAAATATCATCCTGGCCGACGAGATCAATAGAACACCTCCAAAAACACAAGCCGCTATGCTTGAGTCCATGCAAGAGAGGAAAGTCTCAATTGGTGGTGAAGATCATGAACTTCCTGATCCATTTTTTGTGCTAGCAACACAAAACCCAATAGAACAGGAAGGCACATATCCATTGCCAGAGGCACAACTTGACCGTTTCATGTTTATGATAAAAGTCGAATATCCTACTGAGGAGGAAGAATTCGAAATCATGAAAGCTTATACCGGCGCAAGCATATCAAAACCTGAACCAGCACTTTCTGGAGATGAAATAATTGAAATACAAAACACCGTCAGGACTGTGCAAGTTTCAGAACACGTCATGCGTTATGCTGAAAAACTCGTCAGAGTCACGAGACCGGAGGCAGATGATGCCTTAGATATATGTAAGAAGTGGTTAGGTTGGGGTGCAGGCCCTAGGGCGGGACTCTCTCTTATTTTGGCGGCCAAGGCTCATGCATTACTGAATGGAAAAAATCATGTCGGCTGCAGTGATGTTGCCGCCGTCGCTCCACCAATTTTCCGTCACCGACTCATTCCTAATTTTGCAGCTCAAAGCGAAGGATTAGACTCAGATGCAATAACTGCAAAGATCATTGAAGCTATCCCTCAACATTAACAAATATCTTCATTGAATTACGGGTGATTATTTCAGTTGATTAATAAAAAAAATTCAAAATTTGAATAACGACTCAATAAAATTACTTGATCCAAATACCCTCGCCCGTGCTGATAAGCTTGGTTTGGCTGCTAGGTTCATAGTAGAGGGATACATGGCAGGTGAGCACAAGTCACCATACAGGGGCTTTGCAATCGAGTTTTCTCAGCATAGGGAATACTCCCCAGGAGATGATGTTAGGCACATTGATTGGAAAGTTTTAGGAAAAACTGATCGTTACTACATCAAACAATACGAACAGGAAACTAACTTTGTTGCCCATATCCTTGTTGATGGCAGTGAATCCATGCAATACGGGTCCGGAGATCTGACAAAATTGGAATACGCCAAGTTAGCCGCTGCTTGCCTTGCCTTTACAATCATCAAACAAAGAGATGCCGTTTCTTTATCATTGTTTGGCAATTCCACCCGAGAAGAACTCCCAAGAGGTAATACTCAAAATCATCTATTAAACATCCTAGAAAAACTTGTTCAATTTTCTCCATCAGGAGGAACAGACTTGGCCGGACAATTACATTCAGTAGCCAGTCAATCTCAAAGAAAAGGCATTGTGATTGTGATTAGTGATTTTTTTGATGACGAAGATTCAACACTGGAAGCCCTGCAACACCTAAGATTTGTCGGCCACGAAGTGATCGGATTACAAATACTTGACCATGATGAAATCACCTTCCCTTTCAACGGATTAGTTGAATTCGAAGGGCTCGAGGAAATCCCAAACCTCAAGACAAGGCCAACTGAAATTAGAAAAAGTTATCTTAACGAGTTTAATGAATTCCAAGAAAAGTTAAGAGACGGATTCAACAAGAACTCATGTCACTTCGTTGAATGTGATACGTCCAAACCTTTAGAAGAAGTCCTTGGATCTTATCTCACATTTCGGAAGGAAACGGCAGCCAAATAATCAATGTCTTTTCTTAATCCAGCATTATTAATGGGAGCAGCCGCACTTGCTATTCCAATAATAGTACATCTCCTAAATAGAAGAAGATTCAAAAGGGTTAAATGGGCAGCCATGCGTTTTCTTGAAGTCAGCCTAGAGCGCAATCAGAGAAGGATGAAAGTAGAGGATTGGATCCTCCTTTTATTAAGATTGGTTATAGTTGCACTAATAGTCTTGGCCTTATCTAGACCAGCCACAGATTGGATTAAATCATCAGGATTAGGTTCAACAGTCACAACTTCGGTAATAGTGGATTCTTCAGCCAGCATGCAAAGGACAGATCAAAATTCTGATCTGAGTCGCTTTCAAATCGCCAAAGAAACTGCAAGAGAGGCATTGAGTGCAACACCAAAAGGATCATCTTCCTCCGTACTATTCGCCGCTAATTCATCTGGCTCAGGAATGAAAGAACCTTCCCATGACAATAAAAGGGTCACTAATATCATTAATAAAACCAAAGTCTCTGACCGTGGCAGTGATCTTTTCCCAGCTATTCAATCCTCGATTAATTCGCTCAACAACAGTCCATCCACTCAGAAAGAACTCATTATCATCACTGACGGAGAAGCTTCAGCATGGAAACAATTTGAATCGATTTCAAGAGCCATAGATCAAAACAAGGAAACCATCAATACCACAATAGCCTTGGTAGGCAAAACTCCTGCAGAAAACATTGCAATAACCAGTCTAATTCAAAAAACGCCTATTGTTTCAGTTGGTCAACCCATGAGGCTTTCAGTTGGAATTACCAATTTCGGTGAACTTGAAATCAATGACCTTGCAATTCAAATTAGTGCTAATGAAAATATATCAGGGCTTCCAATCAATATTGATTCAATAAAATCGGGTGAAGAAAAAATAATCACTACATTTGTTGAAATAGATTCACCGGGTTATTTGCGCATTAAAGCAGAATTCGATTATAAGGACTCCAAATCTGTAGATAATTCCAGAGAAATAGTCATCAGGGCAATTGAAAAAATTCAAACACTCCTGATTGATGGAGAGCCCGGAAGAAGCATTACTGAATCGGAAACTTTCTTTTTACAAAATGCCCTAATTCCTGTTCCCGAAGAGCTCATTGATTCATTTTTTATATCCAGTGATATAATCAATTTAGGGTCAATACAGGATATAGAAATCAACGACTATGATGTCATATTTCTCGCAAACGTTCCGGACTTTTCCGATGAATTGAGCAACCAACTTAATAATTTTGTTCAAAGCGGCGGCGGTTTGGTGGTCTTCCCTGGTGATAATATTAATACTTCATTTTACAATCAAGAGCTTCACGAAAAATTAAATTTACTCCCAGCATCATATGGAAAAACTCTACCAATTGAAGGCACTAATAGCATTCTGTCTTTACAAGCTAGTGGATACAATCATCCACTCGTAGAATTATGGAATGATCCTGGCGCAGGAACCTTAGGCGACGTAAAAACTTTTAAGGCCTTTGAACTCGTAACGAAAGACGAAGTAGATAGCAATATCGCAATTCAATACAATAATGGCTCTCCTGCCGTTATCGAGGCGGATATTGGATTAGGAAAAGTTTATCAATTCAGTAGCTCTGCTGACACAGAATGGAATGACCTACCAGTCAAAGCAGCATTCCTACCAATTGTTCACAGGGTTGTAGGAAGTGTTATCTTGAGAATGGATTCAGGATTAAATATTCAGGTTGGTGACACCTTTGTGAGAAAGGTTCCACAATCGTGGATCAACAAGGAGGCGACAATATCTCATTCTAAATCAGAAACGGCCACTTTCATTAACGCTGAAATCGCTAATGATGGAGGTAATGTACAATTCAAAGAAGTAAACTCTTCAGGCATTTATGATCTCAAACTGACGGAGCCTTTTGAATTGATCCAGTTTTCAGCCACTCCAGATCCTAGAGAATCAAACCCTGAAAAATTATCAGGACCGCAAATTGAGAGGCTCAAAGAAATTAGCTCAAATTTTATAGAATCCTCTTCACTGAATGAAATAAGTTCAGCAATAAACCAAAAAAGAAAAGGCGCTGAAATTTGGCCGTTACTTTTGTTAGCTGCACTTCTACTAACACTTTTAGAACTTTATCTTTCTCAAAAATTTAGCAAAGAAAAATAAATTGAACTCGATCCTACTAAAACTAATTGGAGTACCTGCCGATGAAATATCATCGGTCACAGGGATTTCCATCCAATTATCTCCAGTAGTATCACCTATATTGATAGCAATTACTGCTCTTATTCTGGGAATATTTTCTTGGTCATTTTACAAATCGACGCCAGAGGATGTAAAAAAATCGAGAAGACGTGGAATGCTGATAATGCGCATAATATTCTTTATTCTTCTGCTCGGAATTTTACTCAAGCCTATCATATCTCTGGACTTGGAGAGAGATCATAAAAAGACGCTAGCCGTTCTTATTGATAGCTCTTCAAGTATGGGAATTACAGATCCAAGAACAGACATTAAAGACATCGCCAGAGAAGCAATCGCTAACGGTAATCTAGACCCATCTGCAAGCTTAGACTCTTCTCCTGAGACGCTACCTCAATCCCCGTCATCACGATTTAAAATTGCCGAACAGGCACTCAAGAACGAAAAAATAAACCTATTAAAAAGATTAGGAGAAAAATCTGAAATCGTTACATACAATTTTGGAGGAGCCATAAATGACTCCTCACCTACATCTGAACCTAAGGATTCAGAAACATCTATAGGTAATGCTCTGCATGAAGTTCTGAGAAGACACAGTGCAGATGATTTGGGAGGAATACTCCTAATCAGTGACGGAGCTAATAACGAAGGCAAAGCAATTGTTCCAGTTGCAGAGGACCTTAGGGAAAGAGGTATTCCAGTTTTCGCTTATGCAGTTGGCACAGATTCACCTAGAGACACGGCTATTAAATCAATAGAACTACCAAGTGTTGCCTTAGCAGAAGATGCCGTTCCTGTAACCATTCAATTCAATCAACAAGGAATGGACGGAGAAAAAGGAAAACTCATCATCAGCATGTCAGGAGCAAAAGCTATAGAAAAAGAGTTTGTATTTTCAGATGAAGAAAACCAAGAAATAACCTTACCGGTCATACCTAAAAAAGCTGGCGAGTATCAAATTTCGGCGACTATAGAAACTTCAATTGGCGAAATATTAGATAACAACAATAACTTTTCACGTGGACTTAGAGTTTTAGATTCATCACTCAAAGTTCTCATGATCGAAAGTTCACCTAGGTGGGAATTTAAATACGTTCAGGCAATGTTGTTAAGAGAGAGAAGGATTGATCTTGACTGCTTTCTTGCCGGCGCAGACCCAATCGTTGCTCGTACCGAAAACTCACCATATCTAGAATCATTTCCTGACACCAGAGAACAACTCTTTAACTATGACCTTATAATGTTTGGTGATATTAACCCTGATCAAATACCCGATAACACAATAGAAAACATATCTTCATTCGTTTCTAACGGCGGAGGTTCACTTATAATAATGGCGGGTAAAAGATTCACCCCCTCGTCATATAGAAACACAGAACTTCAGAACTTAATCCCTGTGGAACTGGCACCTACTAGATTAGGAGGAAACAGCAATAATGCTCAAAGGCCCATCCTATTAGATATTACCGAAGCCGGACTTAATGAGGGCTTTCTTAATCTTGAGGAAGATCCTGATCTAGCTAAACAGCGATGGTCTAAATTACCACCAATTTTCTGGTCCGTTAAGACTTTAGGGGCAAAGCCAGCTGCCAAAACTTATCTAACTCACCCTGACGGAGATTATCCCATTGTTGCGATTCAAAAGTATGGAGCCGGTGAAGTTCTATGGATAGGAACTGAAAACACATGGCGTTGGAGAAAAAACACTGGAGACCTTTATCACACAAGGTTTTGGGGGCAAATTGTTCAAAGAATGGCAGGCCGAAGACTGGCCACAGGATCGCGTCGATCAGAACTAAGATCAGACCGTGCAATCGCTAGAGAAGGTGAAAATTTCACAGTTTTTGCAAGGCTGCTTGACGAGAACTTTATACCTAGAGAAGATGAAACAATTGAGGCAAACTTAGTTAAGAGTAATCCCAATACGGCTGACTCAAGGAAAGTAACTCTCAGAGCTGTACCCGGTTCACCAGGATATTATAGAAGTGAATTTTCTGCGGAAGATCAAGGCCGGTACCGGTTAACTATTATGGACGACGAATCCAGCGGCATCGACTTAAATGTAAGAGGAGCTGACCGAGAATTTGCAAAAACTGCTATCGATGAGAAAACGCTCAAAGAGATCGCCAACATCACCAATGGCTCTTATTTGAGAGAAGAAAATCTAAACGATCTTCCCACAATTGCTAAAATTGAACCTGCAAAAATAAAAATTTCCAGAGAAGCTACCCTTTGGAGTTCTCCTCTATATTTAATTTTGTTGTTATTACCAATCACAATCGAATGGTTCATGAGAAAGTTTGCCGAGTTAAAATAGAATAGTGTCAGCCATTAAAAATATATATATCCCCCAAAACACTATCAGAGTGCTAAGGAACAAACTTGCTCGTACAAGATTCTCAATTCTCGCGATTGAATTAGCAAGAAGAATAGCTATCACTTTCTCTGTTTTAGTAACCCTATTAACTTCTCTTCTTTTTCTAGATTTATTAGCTGATCTAGATATTCAGACTAGGTCATTACTGCTATTCTCGATTATCACTCTTACAGCTATACTTACAATATGGTCTTTATTTTCATTGATCACAAAATGGAAAAATGACGAAACTTTAGCACTAGAAATCGAGCGAAAGAACAAAGATTTTGACAGCAGACTCATAAGTTCAATTCAATTTGCCAAACGTAAGGCCGCATTTCCTGAAAATGCTCCTATGAGCATGATTCATAATATGATTTTAGAAACTAAAGATGTATCTAAAAAATTTAATTTCCTTAAAATCGTCAATCCAAAAGCATTAACTAGAGCAACACTTATTTTCTTTGTAATTATTATCACTTCTGGCATCTGGGTTTACAGCGAAAAAGACAACATCCCAATCCTGGTTAAAAGAGCCCTTGGTGAACAAATTGAAATTCCCCGTGATACCACAATTATTGAAGAGCCTAACATTTCAAAAGTTGGAATCGGCGATAACATTCAAATGACCTTTAAGGTAAAATCTAAAAAAACCTCGGAACTTAAAGCAAATCTAAACATCAAGTATAACTCAGGAAGAAACGTTAAAGTTTCTCTAGAAAGGACTGAAAAGGAGCCTGACACTTATACAGGCACTATCGAGGACGTACCTGAGTCATTCTCATTTGATGCTCAAATAGATGATGCAAAGACTAAAACCTTGACCGTCACTGCCATCGAAAGACCAACGATAAAGAATATTTCGGCCACACAAGTGTATCCCGAATTCACCAAACAAAGTCCGACAAATCATGTGCCCGGAGACTTTACTTTTTTCCCAGGAAGTGAAGTGACTATAAATATAGAATCATCGAAAGAACTTGATTCTGGGAACTTAAAATTTTTAGGAATGGACAATCAGATGCCTCTATCAGTAAACGAAGCTAATAAAAAAGAAGGAGTAGCGAAAATTAAGATCCCTTCGCAGAGCTTATCAGGATTCAGTGTTTCACTAACAGACTCGGAAGAGATGGATTCAAAAAATAGTGCAATCTATAAAATTTCCCTACTAACTGATCTTCCTCCAGAAATCAGAATTACCTATCCTAAGCGGTCCGAGGAATTAGTTACTCGAAAGGCAACACTATTAATCAAATATGAGGCTGTTGACAGGTTTGGGGTAAATTCAATTAATTTAAAATATAAAAGAGAAAAGAATGAAATAATCACTATTCCTTTAATGAAGGAAGAATCTTCAAAGAAACAAATAAGTGATAGTTACGAGTGGAATTTAGGTTCTCTAAAGACAGGCCTGTCCGAAGGTGATCAAATTGAATATTGGTTAGAAGCATCCGATCAAAATCTTTCGGGATTAAATATCAGCAGCTCAGAAAAATTATCTTTAAAAGTTGTCACTCCAGAGGAAAAACGGGCCGATCTATTGGGAAGGACTTCTGATGCACTGGGAAGTGTTGATGAAGCGACAAATGATCAGGAAAATCTTAATAAAGACCTCGAATCAATTATAAGAAAAAATACACCAATTAAAAAAAATTGATCTTTGGAATTCTTTGAAGACTCATTTAAAATATTAACGCTCATGAAATTACAACCCATGCATCATTTTTACCTGGTTTTCATTTTGTTGCTCTCAACATCAAATGTCCACGGAGCGTTCCCCCAAAACTCTCTTTTAAATCAAGAGAGAAAACAGCAAAGAATCCAAGACACCACTGAAAGAACAGGCGAACAGTTAGATTCCTTAATTGATGAATTTAATCGTAATGGGCTCGCTGGTAGTGACCTTGATGTTATTAAGGCCATTAGAATGGTACTTGGTAATCTCTCAAAGGAGCAAATGAATGAAATCGTAGGGCTTCTTAACGGTGCCAGAGAAGACACACTTAAGGAAAAAAACTCAGCCTCTGCCAGTGCTAAAGTATTAACTGCTTATGCCGGCCAAAAAGGAGTCATTGTTCAACTCAGAAGAATTCTCCTCGAGTATCAGTCACAAGTTGCTCTATTCGATTTAGCAAGATTAGTGAAAGAACTCGGGAATAGGCAGACCACTAACCTCCACGAGGCAATCACTCTTGCATCATCAGATTTCGTACCAGGAAGCCCCAGCACATCAGAACAAATCTCAATTCAATTACAGTACACTGAGCAAGAAGCTTTGGCTGGGGAAGTTCAGACCATTTTAAAACGATTGTCTGATATATCAGAAATGACAAAAGGGTCTCCTGATCAAAGACCTAATAGAGCTACCAAGCATGCCACTGAATCTAGACTAAAGGAAAATATCCTCAAGGCAGTAGACGAAATTAAAGGAAAACGATTAATGAGTGCGGTTTCCTTTGAAAAAACTTCCAGAGACTCTCTATGGGAAATGGCAAAAATTCTTGAACCTGAAAAAGGAGAACTTGAGCAAATGGTTGAGGCTCTCGAAAAATTAGAAAACATAATCGACAAAGAAAGCCAAATTAAAGAAGACACGGAAAAACTTTCTGAAGAAGACCAATCGAAGCTCGATAAGAAAAAATTTCCTGAACACATTCAGAGAAGAATTGAGCAATTAGAAAAAGGTTTAAAATTCAGAGAATTTGAAAGGGATGAAAGGATGGAGGAATTGACAAAAATGGAGAAAATCGAACAGAACGCTCTAAATTCTCAACAAAAGATACTTGAAAACCAAATTGAAAAAGCCACCAATAGTCTAGCTGAAAGACTGGATGAGGCGAAAAATGAAAATAAAGATGGGCTTATTAGAACTTTAGAAAATCAGCTCAAGCAAAAAGAGCAACAGTTAACGAGGGCCGAACAAAATAAAGAAAGAAGAACAAAACAATTAGCCGCTGAACTTGAAAGAGAAAACAAAGTACTCAATTCCCGTGTAGAAGATGCAAAAAAACGACTTGAACAAGTTTTTGAACAGGCCAGTAAGCAATATATCGAAAACAAGCTAAATACAGAGGCAGAAAAAAAATCCTTAGAATTAGCAAAAGAACAAGGTGAGCTTGCTGATCTCACTAATTTTCTTGCAAACGAATTATCTGAGGTGGCTCCATCAATTTCTGAGGCCATTAAACAATCAACTCCAGAAATGCAAGAAGCTCGGGATGCTTTAAAAGCAAATTCTCCAATCAATGATCGAAGAGAGAATGCTCTTCCAAAAGAAACCGCGGCATTAGAGAAACTTGATGAAGCAAGAAATGCTCTAATAGAAAAAATATCAGAATCCGAGGCCATAGCAGAAATCCCAAGTGAAAAAATTAAAGCATTAGAGGATTTATTAGAAAACGTAAAAGAAATTAAGGAAAAAGAGGAAGAACTTCAGGCAAGTACCAAAGAAGCAGAAAACAACAATAACACTGAGGAACTCCAAGAAAAATCAGCAGATCAAGCAGAGCTTGAAGTAAAAACTGCAGAAGCCACGTCATCGGCTGGCGAACAAGAATTACCTGAAGCTGCAGCCGCATTGACTGAAGCAATGGCAGCAATGGCTGAAGCTGGTGCCGATTTAGCCGCAGGTGAAAATTCTCCCGAAGCACAACAAAAGGCTATTGACAAACTATTCGATGCCGAAAAAGCCATCTCCGAAAAACTTGATGAACTAAAAGAATCCGCTCAGGAATTAGCTAACCTCAATGAGCTGATTGAAAAATTAGAACCAATCATCGAAGATCAAAAAAACCTGAACGAAAGCACAGCCGATTCAATACCACAGGACGGTGAAGCACAAAATAACTCGGAAGAATCGAAAGAACTCGCGAGTCGTCAAAAAGATTTACAGGAACAAACCAGTGAATTAGCCAATGAAGCTTCAAGCGCCTCTGAAAAAGCAGCAAATGAATTAGCAGATGCGTCCAGTAAACAGGAATCCGCTTCAAACGAATTATCCTCAGGCGAACCTGCTAGCGCTGCTCCTGAACAAAGCGCTGCACTTAACGATCTTAATGAGGCTAAAGCAGCACTAGAGGAACGAGCATCTGAACTAGCTGAAGCTCTTGGTGAAGAGACTTTAAATGACCCTTCATCTCTTTCAGAAGCCGCTGCAGCTATAGCTGAGGCTCAAGCATCAGTATCTGAAGCCCAAGAACAATTAGCTGCGGCAGAAAGTGCCGCTAATGAACTTGCGGAGAGACAAAAAGCACTAGCAGAAGCAGTCGGGGAAGCCGCATCTAACTCCCCAATCGATCCCTCCCTAGCTCAGGCGGCGATCGCTACTGAAATTGCTGCACAAGAACTTTCCTCAGGAGACATTAGCGGCGCTCTTGAACAAATGGAAGCGGCTCAAAGCGCACTGGCGGAAGCTGAAAATTCANAGGGCGANGGTCAGGGCGANGGTCAGGGCGAGGGTCAGGGTGAAGGTCAGGGCCAGGGAACGCCTAGTGAATTTAAAAACGAGCAAAGTGCAATTCAGGAACTTACTGAACAACTTGCCAATGCGGGAGTAAGCTTAGCATCAGCTCCTCTAGGGCAAGCATCCGATGCAATAAGTCCAATTACAAGTTCTCCTCAAAACAACACTGCTTTACCCCCGTCTGCAATGAGTGCACTGAGTCAAGCTCAGGGTGCTTTAGGCGATGCCCAGAGTGCAGCTTCAACTGGTCAAGGATCTCCAGCTCAGGGAAGCTCTCAGGAAGCCGCCGCAGCCTTATCAGAAGCCGCAGCTGCAGTGGCACTTGCACAGGCTGGACTGGGTGAAGGACAAGGTGAGGGACAGGGCCAAGGTGAGGGACAGGGCCAAGGTGAAGGACAAGGCCAAGGTGAAGGACAAGGCCAAGGTGAGGGACAAGGCCAAGGTGAGGGACAAGGCCAAGGTGAAGGACAAGGTGAAGGACAAGGCCAAGGTGAGGGACAAGGCCAACCATCTGAAAAAGGTAACGGTGATCAGGGTAATTATGCTGGTAAAGGTGGCTCAAAAGGCCCCAAAAGAGATGAACNAGGAGCTAGCCGATTTATAGGTCTTCCAAAACGCGAAAGAGGAACATTAAATCAATCCACTTCAGAGGATTTTCCTGCGGAGTATGGATCACTAATAGAGCAATACCTAAAGAATCTTTCTGACAAGGCGACAAAAAAATANGTTATTATCAATAACAACATGCCACTCAACCCAAAAAAATTAAGAATTACTGCACATTTAATATTGTGGGTTTTGGGATTTTCTTATCATGCCAATGGAGCCCCAACTAAGGGCNGACTTGAAGATCCGGTAAAGGTAAATGCAAAGACCGAATCGGTAATCAATAGCGCTTTATCCTATTTAGCNTCTAAACAATCTCCAACAGGTGCATGGGNNGGAGAAACAGGNGAAGAAGCAAGATATCCAATCGCCATGACTGCTTATACACTGATGGCATTTCAAGCAGCAGGAAATCTTCCTAACGAGGGACCGTATGGAAAAAATGTTGATCAAGCAGTCCGTTATCTTCTATCACAAATCAATGATCAAGGTCTCATTGGTGATGAAAACAGTGGTCAGTACATGTATTTCCATGGAATTGCTAGTATCGCATTAGCCGAACTGTATGGTCAAACTCAAGATGATAATCTGAAAAACAAGTTGGATAAAATGATTAAGGTTATCGTCAGCAGCCAAAACCCTCAAGGAGGATGGCGATATCAACCGATTGCCAGAGATGCAGATATTTCAGTCACAGTCTTATCTGTTGTAGCCCTGAGAGCAGCAAAAAACGGAGGCCTCTCAGTCCCACAGAAGACGATTAACGATGCTGTAAATTACGTCCGGAAATGCCACAATGAAAGGGACGGAGGGTTTGGATATCAACCCGGTCAAGGCTCTGGGTTTGCAAGAACTGCTGCTGCGATATATTCACTCCAAGTCTGCGGCGAATATAATGATCCTACAGTAAAAAGTGGATCAGACTATTTAAATAAAAAATTTAGACCAGGTGACCGCTGGTTCACCTACGGTAATTTTTATGCCGCACCCGCACAATACATGATTGGAGGAAAAGTTTGGGCAGATTGGTACTCTACTGTGAATAAAGCTCTAATTGAGAGAGTAAAAACTGATGATGATGGCAATAAATTCTGGAGTCGTGAGCTTGATGGCAGCAGCCCTGGGCCAATTTTCTCAACTGCAGTATATACAATGATTCTAGCAATGCCTTACCATTACCTACCTCTTTACCAAAGATAAAAAATGCCTCAACCCAAACTCAAATCAATTATGTATGGAGTGAGTTTATTTCTGATTTTTCTAACATTCATATGCCTTTCAGAAATCACCAAAGGGCAATCCAATTCAATTCCAGCTGATGATCCCAAAGTTGATAATGTCGAGAAAGAGGAATTTAAAACTGTATCTGATTCTATAGATTTCAGAGTCGATATTGGAAACGAGGACGAATCCTCATGGTGGGGAGGCCATATAATACTTAAAGATAACAATCTTTATAAGACAAAAAATCATGACGGCATCCCCTTAAATGATGCCTCACAATCAGTAAAATTAGATGATTTTGGGAAAATAATTTTCTATAAACCAAAATCAAAACGGTCCTCTGATTCATTTAAAGACGGACAACTTCCCTCNCCTTGGAAACATTCAAGTATAGGGGATCTCCCGCGAGGAGGTGACGTAATTGTTAAAAAAGGAAGCATCATTCTAGAAACTTCTTCTCCAGATCGTAACGCTACTTTCTCTTCATTCTATACAGCNTATCGCCCATTACCGATGGGTGATTCACATATAACTACAAAAGTTTCTAGAATCGATACTTATGAACAGGAAACCAAAAGCGGAATAATGATAAGAAGTAGCATTGCTCCTGATTCTGAGAATATTTTTCTTGCCCTATCTCATCGCAGACCAGCATCCATTCACCACACTAAAAATGGAGATATTCTTAGCAAGATTGACCCAAGGAGTAATTCGAGACCCGGCCATTGGATTAGGTTAATTAGAGAAAAAGGAAATATTACAGGATACGTATCCGCGGACGGTGAAAACNGGAGAGAATTAATGACCTTTCCTGATNGCATGGGCGAATCNGCAATCGCCTGCATTGTCGGCCAAGGAAGAAAACCAAGGCGNAAATGGGCAACTGTCTTTGACCAGTTTTCATTAGGAACTTTAAAGGANTTAGGNCCTCAAAAAATAATGATACCAAAAATTGCCTTAACNGATGGAACAATCATCCACTCGCCAATAGTATCGGCTACTAAATCNATAATNAGACTCGGNGGCAANAATCAAGNCAGGGTGATTCCGTCATTAACTGTTTCAAGAATTGAATTCAATCATCCTATAGATGGAAAATTTGATAGATTTTTGGATGGACGAAGGCGTGGCGTCCTTTTGTCAGGGGGTGATTTTTTTGAATGCGAACTTACTAAAGTTTTTAGAACTGAAAACGGCCTAGAAATGACTTGTTCTTCAACGCTATTTGGTACCAAAAATTTTGATCTTAGCGGTGCGGTAGATGCAATGGTTTTTAGGCCTGCTGGAAAAACNACTCCGCCAGGGCAAAAATATACAGTCCTCACTTGGCAAGGCGGAAGAATCTATGGCAATAATTTGCGATTAAATGAAGATGGTTTTCTAATCGACACAATTCGACTAAGAACACAGAATATCCCTCTTAATCAGATAAAAAGCATCACTAGGAACGGAAAAACATAAAAGACTTTAGAATTTTTATTGTGATTGCTTGCATCATAATAAAATCCTGTAATAAATCATCCAGATACNTNTTAAATAGATAATTATATAGTTAATAAAATAATATGAAAGCAATCCTAGCCCTAGAAGACGGACGCCATTTTATAGGTGAGGCATTTGGGGCAACCGGTGAACAATCTGGAGAAATCTGCTTCAANACATCAATGACGGGGTATCAGGAGGTTCTAACTGATCCATCATACAGAGGTCAAATAGTTACAATGACTTACCCCCATATTGGAAATTATGGTGTTAACAGTATAGACATTGAGAGTGACTCTCCCCAGGTCAGAGGTTTTATTATTGAGGAACTATGTGAAGTTCCAAGCAATTGGAGGTCTGAGGCTTCTCTTCACTCTTATTTGGAGGAAAACAATATTATTGGAATACAAGGGATAGACACTCGATCATTAACAAAGCATTTAAGAGAAAAAGGAGCAATGCGAGCTTTTATTGGAACTGGTGAGATAGAGCCAGATGAAGCCATTCAAAAAGCTTCTTCATCTGAAAGCATGTTGGGCGCAGACTTTGTTCGAGAAGTAACCACTAAAGAATCTTATCATTGGGATCCTGATGGTTCTGAAAGTCGCCAATGGGTTTTAGCAAATCCAACCACAAAACCTGATGAAGTTGACGGCAAGGATCATTATCTGTCACTACCAGAAACAAAATATAAAATTGTAGCTTATGATTTTGGTATCAAGAAAAACATTTTAAGATGCCTTCGAAGAGAGGGCTTTGACATCACTGTGGTCAATGCGAGAACAAAGGCTTCAGATGTTCTCTCAATGAACCCNGATGGCATTTTCTTATCCAATGGCCCGGGTGATCCCGATGCACTTGATGACATCCATAAAGAAATTAATTCATTGCTCGGCAAAGTTCCTGTCTTTGGAATATGCCTAGGCCATCAAGTTCTTGCACACGCCCTTGGAGGGAAAACTTATAAACTCAAATTTGGTCACAGAGGAGCAAACCAGCCAGTCAAAGATTTAAGAACAGGATCAGTTGCTATTACCTCTCAAAATCATGGTTTTGCGGTCGACCCTGACTCCTTACCATCAACCACCGAAGTAACGCACATTAACTTGAACGATGACACCGTTGAAGGTTTAAGAAGTACTGTTCATCCTACATTTTGTGTTCAGTATCATCCAGAAGCATCGCCCGGACCAAATGATGCCAATTATTTTTTCTCAGAGTTTGCACAACTTATCGATCAGTCAAAGTGACCTGCATACTTCCCAATTAACTTCAAGATGCTCATTGCATATTTTTTTAAGATCGAATTACTAAATAAAATCGAAAGTCAAAATTAGACTAAAACTTATGGCTAATACAATCATTGTCGGCGCCCAGTGGGGTGATGAAGGAAAAGGTAAAATTGTAGATTTCTTAACCGAGAAAACTGATATTGTTGTCCGGGCTCAGGGGGGAAACAACGCAGGCCATACAGTCATCCACGATGGTAAAAAATACATCCTTCACCTTATCCCATCAGGTATTCTCTGNCCTGAAAAAAACTGCGTCATTGGCAACGGAGTTGTCATTGATCCAATATCACTACTCGAAGAATTTGATAAGCTTGAATCTCAGGGAATAAAAATAAGTCCTGATAATTTAGCAATCAGTAACAGGGCTCATCTTACTCTTCATTATCACAGGACATTAGATTCCTATAGAGAGTCTGGACTAGGAGGGAAAAAGATTGGAACAACAGGCCGAGGCATTGGTCCAACCTACATTGATAAAGCCGAAAGATCCGGAATAAGAATGTCTGACTTATTTAAGCCGGACCAACTTTCAGAAAAAATAAAGGCCAAGGTTGATAAAGCTAATTTTCTATTAAGGGAAAGCGAGGCTGAGCAAATTAATGCAGATGAAATCATCGAACAAATTAATACCGCCGCGTCTAGGCTGAAACCTTTTATCTGTGAAACAACGACTTACCTACATGAAAAAATTGCTGAAGGTAAGACTCTACTCTTTGAAGGAGCACAGGGCACCTATCTTGATATTGATCATGGAACATATCCTTTCGTTACGTCATCAAATACAACTGCTGGAGGCGCCTGTACTGGATCAGGTGTATCCCCAAGGAAAATTGATAATGTTACTTGCGTGGCAAAAGCATATACAACTCGAGTCGGATCAGGTCCTTTCATTACTGAAAACCAGGAGTTTTCTGATCGAATGCATGGAATGGGAAGAGAATTTGGAGCAACAACTGGCAGAAAAAGACGATGTGGTTGGTTCGATGCAGTTTTAGTCAGACACGCCTGCAGATTAAATGGCGCAGATCAATTGGCTGTCACCAACGTTGACGGATTAGATGGAATCGACACGATAAAAATATGCACCTCATATGAATTGAGAGGAGAAACCATTACTACTCCACCGGCTAACTCCGAAGATTGGGATCAATGCATTCCAAATTACGTGGAATTTCCAGGATGGGAAAATGAAATTACTGCAGGTGCCTCTTCAGTTGAATCTCTACCGGCTAGAGCCAACGAATATCTTGATAAACTCTCAGAGCTTTGTGAAACACCAATCAAAATAATNGGCGTTGGACCTGATAGAAAAGAAACACTATTTAGAGATTAAATAAAAAAATCTCTTTGAGTGTGAATTCACGATAAAAATTAAATCAACCTCAACTTCGTTAGTTGTATACTAACATGACTATAATGTCGAACCACGAAGACGCTACACCTAAACACATTGCAATCATAATGGATGGTAATGGCAGGTGGGCTAAATCAAGAGGTATCCCAAGATGGAAGGGTCATGAAGCAGGCGCCGAGTCCGTTCGCAAAATAATTGAGGCTTGTATAGAAGCTAAGGTCGAGTATCTCACACTTTATGCTTTTTCTACTGAAAATTGGAATAGACCTAAAGCCGAAGTCACGGCATTAATGAAATTACTTGAGCAGTTTTTGAAAAAATATTCTCATGAACTCCAAAAAAATGGAGTGAAGTTACATGCAATTGGCAGAATCAATGACCTCACTGAAGCCCCTCTAAAAGAGCTCAATAGAACTATTTATGAGACAAAAAATAACAAAAACTTAAATCTAGTTCTGGCCTTGAGCTATGGAGCTAGAGAAGAAATAGTTGATGCGGTAAATGACATTGTCAATTTAACCAAAGAAGGAAAATTTGATAAAACGATAGTAACCCAGGATTCTTTTAAAGAACATCTTTATACATCGCAGATCCCCGATCCTGATCTCCTAATTAGAACCTCAGGAGAAATGAGAATATCAAATTTTCTTTTATGGCAAATAAGTTACTCTGAAATCTTCATAACTGATAAACTTTGGCCAGACTTTGANAAGGAAGACCTATTTGAGGCCATAAGAGATTTTTCAAAAAGGGATAGAAGGTACGGCGAGGTTTAATTAAAAAAAAGCAGGCTGCTCAAACCTTAGAAAAAAATACCCCAAAAATTCCAAAGCTATCCTAGTCAACCTGCTAATAAATGTAGTAGCTATTGCTGTGCCAAGTAGATAATGAATTCTACTTTAATAATTCATATAAAAAACAGACTGCTAAAATTTTAGAAATAAAACCCCATGATGAATCTAAAACTTTTTATTCAGTCTGTTTAAGTTTGATATCAGCTGATAACATGCCAACTATGTTGAAAAAGTTAACATATTCCGCACTAATTCCGCATTCTTAATCTTGTGATGATGGCTTGATGAAGTGGAATCTTGCCCTCGCTTGCGATCAATTTGATCAAAGATCAAATTCCGTTGGGAAGGCTATATAAAATCACTGTTGTGGGCTCCATAAAATGCACACAACCACCCCTACCCTTTTATCTATAAACTGATAAGCAAAGAATTCTCAAAGCCTATATAGGTCATTCTTGGAAGAATCCTCTGATATAGTGGTAAATTTCAATTAAAATAAAAAAACCAACTACATAACTAAACAATCGCACATGCCAACGCCGCTTGTTGTAAAGCTTAATCAATTCTTTCCACTCATCTTCAGGAATAGATTGAATGAAATCAAAATTAAGCTCGTAAGGATTTAACTTCCCTAATGTTTTGGGCTTTCCTCCCCACGTGCATTGTTCCTTATATTCCTCATACATTCTCTCTGCCTCTGTCTCTAACTCTTTCCTCTTTTCAGGGGTAAGATACTCCTTTTCTTCTTGAGCAGAATACGGGATATGGTTCATTTTATCTGAAATTTTTATTCATTTTAACCTCATAATCAATAGCAGTTTTAATTAACTTACTTTCAGGGAGGGTCTCTTAATTGAAAGGTTAAATAACTTGTCCCAAACTACTTTTGATTGATTCTGTAAACTAAAAACAATATACTAAAACAATGAGAATTCTTGGCGTCCTTTTGATAACGGTTTTTCTTGCGTCGTGTGGTGGAGGGACCTGATGAGGAAGCAAGCTTACAGGTAGTTTATCTGTTAATAAAAATGATAAATCAGACGGTGTAAGTCTTCTGGTAATAAGCAAGAATAATTACTCTCTTCCAGAAGCCCAAATTAAATCATAAAGTTCTTCTTAATAGCTTTGATTAGGGGGTAGTGAACTCTTTGTTTAATTAATGCCTACAAAACTGCACCTCATTTTAACAGGTTTTTGGGGCAATGAATAAAGTTCTATAGTTTCCTATAAACTCATTCTAAAGGTTTTTTGAGGCTACCTATTCACCGCCATCACCACCATCACCACTAAATATACCAGTTCCCCAATCACCATCATATTTCACAATCTCTCCAGTTTTTTGGACGTATATACAGCCAATTAGCAAAATAAGTCCACTTAGCACAAATGACACATTCCTGATGGTAATCCAATTTACAGCAGCTAAAGCAGAGGGTTTCTCTATACCATCTGTTGGTAACCCTTTGTTCTTGGCGTTTAACACCTTTTTCTCATAAGTTTCCCTTTTTTCAACATAATCGTCATTAATTGCCCAACATCCAATACCAACTAACAAAAAAGTGACTGCAAGGTTAATAAAGATCTTTCCCATTACTCACACTATCACTTTTATAAAGATAAGTCGACGGCAAGTTTTACGACGTTTTTGCGGTAATATAAATATAGTTCTATAGTGTCCTATAAACTCATTCTAAAAGCCCAAATAAATCATTTTTGATACAAACAATTTATCCGAGATTTAGGTAAAGAATAAATATATCAAATAAACTATATAAGCTATAGGACTTAATACCATTATTCCTAGAGCCACCCAAAGTTTCCAATTCCTCCAACTCCAAATCTTTTTTTTGTAAGCAGCACACAATTCTTGATACTCATCTTCTGGAATTGAGCTAATTAGCTCCTCACTAAAAATAGTAGGATTTAATTCTCCTAATTTTCGATTTTTTTGCCAACCACCACTTTGTTTATATTCATTATACAACCTCTCCTGTTTTTTTTGTTCCTCTTCAAAAGAAGCAATTTCCTCAGGCGACAATCCATAATCTTCCAAATTACTCATAATCGTATCTGAATTTTTTATTCATTTTAATTTCATGACCCA